>JAHJOG010000238.1 GCA_018820395.1 Gammaproteobacteria bacterium
CCCGGCGGCGCTCAACGGCATCGTCGGATTCAAGGGCACGGCTCGCCTGGTGCCGACGGACGGCGCACTGCCGCTGTCGACCACACTCGACACGGTGGGCGCCATCACGCGATCGGTGCGCGATGCCATCGTGGCGCATGAAATCCTCGCTGCGCGGCGCGTCACGGCGGGGAGCGCGCCGCTGTCCGGGTACCGGCTCGCGGTCGTCAAGGAATTGTTCTTCGACGGCATCGAAGCCGAAGTCGCAACGTCGTTCGAACAAGCCATCGGCCGGCTTCGCAGCGCCGGCGCCCGCATCGAAGACCTGTCGCTGCCGGCACTCACGGATCTGCCTTCCATCAACGCCTCCGGGGGCTTCTCCGCGCCGGAAGCCTACGCATGGCACCGTCTGTTGCTGGAACGCAGTGGCGCCGGCTACGACCCGCGCGTAGCGCAGCGCATCCTCAAGGGCGCGACCATGAGCGCGTACGAATACATCGAACTGACCCGGGCGCGCCGCAGCTGGATCGACAAGATGGAGCAGGCGTTGACCGGCTTCGACGCCATCCTGTCGCCCACGGTGCCGATCCTGGCTCCGTCGCTCGCCAGCGTCGCACCGGGCGAGGAGCGAGACGACGCCTTCTTCCGCGCCAACGGCCTGCTGCTGCGCAATCCATCGGCCATCAACATGCTGGACGGTTGCGCCATCTCGATCCCTTGCCATGGGCCGGGTGAACAGCCCGTGGGCCTGATGCTGTGGCATGCGGCTTTGCACGACGATGCCGTGCTGGCCGTCGCCCTGCAGGCAGAACAGGCGCTGCGAAACCAAGAATGAAAATCGCCATCGTGGGCGCCGGCGTCATCGGCGTGACCACCGCCTGGGAACTCGCCTCCGACGGGCACGAGGTCGTCGTCTTCGAGCGCAGGGGTTCCGCGGCCGAGGAAGCGAGTTTTGCCAATGCGGGCGTGGTGGCCCCCGGCTATGTCACCCCCTGGGCCGGCCCCGGCATGCGCGCCAAGGTGCTGCAGTCGCTGCTGTCGTCGCACGGCGCGATCAAGCTGCGCTGGCCGCTCTCTGCCAACGACCTGTCGTGGATGCGCAAGTGGCAGCGCGCCTGCGGGCTCGACACCTACCTCGCCAATCGCGCGCGCATGCAGCGGCTGGCGTTCTACAGCCGAAACCGGCTGCACGAAATCACCGAAGGCTGCCAGCTCAGCTACGAGCGCAGCGACGGCTATCTGGTGCTGCTTCGGTCGCGGCGCGAACAGAAGCTGGTGCAACCGGGCCTGGGCGTTCTTCGAGAAGCGGGCAGCGTCTTTCGGGAAGTCGACGCCGACGAAGCCCGCGCAATCGAGCCAGGGCTCAATCCCAACACACCGTTGTGGGGCGCGATTCACCTGCCGCAGGACGAAGTGGCCAACTGCCGGCAGTTCACCTTGATCCTCAAGCGCGAAGCCGAGGCATTGGGCGCCCAGTTCTTCTTCAACTGCGACCTGGCTCCGCTGAGCCGAAGCGCGCCGACGGCGCTCTCGCTGGCGGCAGGATCCGAAAGCCTCCGATTCGACGCCGTGGTCGTTTGCGCGGGTTTGGGTTCGGCCGCGCTGCTGCGACCGTTGGGCGTGCGCATCCCGCTGGCCGCGGTCTACGGCCATTCGATCAGCGCCAGCATCAAGGACCCGGCGCAAGCCCCCTGCAGCGCCGTGATGGACGAGCGGTACAAGGTCGCGATCTCGCGGTTCGGCGTTCGGATGCGGGTGGCCGGCAGCGCCGAGCTGGGCGGCGCGAGCGACACCATTCATCCTGCCGCATTGCAGACGCTGTACAAGGTCTTGCACGACTGGTTTCCGGGCGCTGCCGCGCTTCAATCGGGTGTGCAGCAATGGAAAGGCGCGAGGCCCATGCTTCCGGACGGCCCCCCGGTCATCGGCCCGAGCGGCGTGCCCGGCGTGTGGCTCAACCTCGGGCACGGCTCGAGCGGTTGGGCACTGTCGTGCGGCAGTGCACGCGTGCTCGCGGACCTTATGGCCGGTCGTGCGACGGGCATCGACATCGAAGGTCTCGGCGTCGAACGCCTGCTGCCACAATGAAGCCGGAAGGCTTCGACCATGAGACGCATCACTTCGGCGACGGCCGCCGACCTGTTCGATGTGGCGACGACACGTCGCATCGAACAGACTGCCGCCGCCACACTCGGCCCGCACGTGCTGATGCAGCGCGCCGGGTTGGCCGTGGCTCGGCTCGTCATGGCCAAGGCGCCGCATGCGCGTCTCGTCTGGATCGCTTGCGGCCCCGGCAACAACGGCGGTGACGGCTTCGAGGCGGCCGCGCAGCTGAAACTGCGCGGCTTCAATGTGGTGGTGACCCGCATCGGCGACGAGCATCGCCTGCCCGCCGATGCCCGCGCTTCGCTGCAACGTGCAAAGGATGCGAGCGTGGTGTTCAGAGACGCGCCACCGGATTCTCCGGATCTGGTCATCGACGCGCTGCTCGGCATCGGCGCTTCGCGCCCGGTACAGGGACAGATGGCCGAGTGGCTCGAGCGGCTCTATCGCGGCGATGCGCCGGTCATCGCGGTCGACACGCCCTCCGGCCTCGACGTGGAGCACGGCACGACCGCCACCGACCTGTCCCGCGCCGCGTCGGACGCTCGCCGCCCGGGGCGCACGTGTCTCAGCCTGCTGGCGCTCAAGCCAGGACTTTTCACCGCGCAAGGCAGGGATGCCGCTGGCGAGGTCTGGTTCGACGACCTCGGGATCGCGCCAGTGGGCGAGGCGCCCACCGCCCGCCTGTGCGGACTTCCGGCCGCGTTCACCAGGCCGCACGCATCGCACAAGGGAAGCTACGGTGACGTTGCGGTGGTCGGCGGTGCGCCGGGCATGGGTGGCGCTGCGCTGCTGGCGGCGAGCGCGGCCCTGAGCGGCGGCGCCGGGCGCGTCTTTCTCTGCTTGCTCGATTCGACGCTGGCGGCACTCGACCCGGTGAGGCCGGAACTCATGTTCCGGCGTCCCGATTCGCTGGATTTGGGCGAGCACACCGTCGTCTGCGGATGCGGCGGAGGCTCGGCCGTTGCCGCGCTCCTGCCCCGCGTTCTGGCACGGTCACGCGCGCTGGTGCTCGACGCGGACGCGCTCAACGCCGTGGCGAAAGACGCGGCACTGCGCGACCTGTTGGCCGCGCGCGGACGACGGGGCCAGCCGACCGTTTTGACTCCGCACCCGCTCGAAGCGGCGAGGCTGCTCGAAACCGACGCCGCAGACATTCAGAACGATCGCCTGGCCGCAGCCCGCCGTCTGGTAGCGATGTTCGGCGCCACGGTGATCCTCAAGGGTTCGGGCACCCTCATCGCCGCGCCCGACCGCGTGCCCGCCATCAACCTCACCGGCAACGCGCGACTCGCAACCGCTGGTACCGGCGACGTGCTGGCGGGCATGGTCGGAAGCGCCCTGGCCGCAGCGCAGACGCACGGCCAGAGCGCCTTCGACGCCGCGGTTGCCGCGGTCTGGCGACACGGGCATCTCGCAGACACCTGGCCCAACGGCCGCCCGCTCACCGCCGGTGCGCTGGCCCTCGCCTGAAGGGCGGGCTCAAACGAGTCAGTTCAGCCGCGGCCCACGAAGGGCATCTTGGTCGCCATCACGGTGTGGAACAGCACGTTGGCGTCCGGCGGCAGGTTGGCCATGTAGAGCACCGACTGCCCGACGATGGCGACATCCATCACGGGTTCGATCGCCACCTCACCATTGGCTTGCGGAACGCCCTTGGTCATGCGCGCGGCCAATTCGGTCAGCGCATTGCCCACGTCGATCTGACCGACGGCAATGTCGTGCTTTCGTCCGTCGAGCGAGGCCGACTTGGTCAGCCCTTCGACGGCATGCTTGGTGGACGTGTAGGCGATCGAATTGGGGCGTGGCGCGGTGGCCGAAATCGACCCATTGTTGATGATGCGACCGCCCTTGGGGCTCTGCGCCATCATCGTGCGGAAGGCCTGCTGGATGCAATAGAACATGCCGCTCAGGTTGATGTCGACCACGCCGCGCCACTGCTCCGCCGTCCAGTCCTCAAAGCTGCCGGGCGGGTTGCCGACCCCCGCATTGTTGAAGAGAAGATCGACCCGGCCGAAGCGCTTCACCGCCGCAGCGAACAGCGCCTTGACCGACTCGGGATCGGACACGTCCGTCGACACGGCGAACGCACGCTCACCCGCGCCCGATTCGTCGGCCACCTTCGTCAGCGGTTCGAGCCGGCGTCCGGCGAGCACCACGCTCCAGCCATCGGCCAGCAGCGCGAGCGCCGAGGCACGGCCGATTCCGGTGCCGGCGCCCGTCACGATGGCGATGCGCTTCGTCTTGTCTGCGGTCATTGAGTGTCTCCTTCCAGGGATGGTTCATCGACGGGGCTGGCGCCCCTTCATCTTGTTGGCGGCTTTCTTCACGGCCGTGCGAAACGCCTGCATGGCGGACTGCGGCGCAGCGGCCACTTCGACGCGTTCAGCTCGCGCCGCGACCGCCACGGCGGCCGCCGGCTTGTTGCGGGCATTGCGCTTGGTCGAAGCCTTGGCGGGCACGCCGGCAGACGCCACGCCCTTGTCCTTCATGGCGCGGGCACTCAGGTCCTCGCCTTCGCGCACCAGGCGGAAGTCGATGCGACGGCCGTCCAGGTCGACGCGGCTGACCTGTACGCGCACGCGCGTTCCGATCGCGTAGCGAATGCCGGTGCGTTCGCCGCGCAGTTCCTGGCGCTGTTCGTCGAACTTGAAGTATTCGCCGCCGAGTTCGGTAATGTGGACCAGCCCCTCGACATACATCGCGTCGAGCGTGACGAAGATGCCGAAGGTGGTGGCCGCCGTGACCAGGCCGCCGTATTCCTCGCCGAGATGCTCGCGCATGTACTTGCACTTGAGCCAGGCTTCGACGTCGCGGCTCGCCTCGTCGGCGCGGCGTTCGTTGGCGCTGCAATGCAGCCCGGCGGCTTCCCACGCAAGAACTTCCTTGCTCGGCGCGACCGTGGCCTTCTGGGGCTTTTGTGTCGGCGACTTCACGCGCGACGCCAGCCGCTTGGCGAGCTTGGCCTGGGCTTCGCCCGGCGTCGGCAAAATCGGCAACTGGTAGCGCGTCTTGCCGAGGATCGCCTTGATCACCCGATGCACCAGCAGGTCGGGATAGCGGCGGATCGGGCTCGTGAAGTGCGTGTAGGCCTCATAGGCCAGCCCGAAGTGCCCGCTATTGATCGGCGTGTAGATGGCCTGCTGCATCGAGCGCAACAGCATCGTGTGGATCTGTTGCGAGTCGGGACGTTCCTTGGTCGCCTCGGCGATGGCCTGGAACTCGCCGGGCTTCGGGTCGTCGGTGATCGACAGGCCGACGCCCATCGCCTTCAGGTAACCGCGAAGCACCTCTTTCTTCTCTGGCGTTGGGCCTTCGTGCACACGGTAGAGCCCGGGGTGCTTGCCTTCGGCGATGAAGTCGGCGCTGCAGACGTTGGCCTCGAGCATCGCCTCTTCGATCAGCCGATGCGCCTCGTTGCGCGTGCGCGGCACGATCTTCTCGATGCGGCCCGCCTCGTCGCAGATGATCTGCGTTTCGGTGGTCTCGAAATCGACTGCGCCGCGTTTCGAGCGCTGCTTGAGCAACGCACGATAGGCGTCGTGCAGGTTGAGCAAGTCTTGCACGCGCTCCTTGCGCTTGGCCGCTTCGGGGCCGCGCGTGTTGCCGAGGATCGCAGCCACCTCGGTGTACGTGAAGCGCGCGTGGCTGAACATCACCGCCGGATAGAACTGGTAGGCGTAGATCGACCCGTCCGCCGACACCAGCATGTCGCACACCATGCACAGCCGCTCGACTTCCGGATTGAGCGAGCACAGGCCGTTCGACAGCTTCTCGGGCAGCATCGGAATCACGCGACGCGGGAAATACACGCTGGTTGCGCGGTCGTACGCATCGATGTCGATCGCCGACCCGGTCTGCACATAGGCGCTCACGTCGGCAATCGCCACCAGCAGGCGCCATCCCTTGGTGCGGCCGACCTTGGCGGGCTCGCAGTACACGGCGTCGTCGAAATCGCGCGCGTCTTCGCCGTCGATGGTGACCAAGGGCACATCGGTCAGATCGATGCGGTCGGTCTTGTCGGCGGGCCGCACCTTGTCCGGCAGCGCCTTGGCCTGCGCCAGACAGGCTTCCGAGAATTCGTGCGGCACGCCGTACTTGCGCACGGCGATCTCGATCTCCATGCCCGGGTCGTCGATCTCGCCGAGCACTTCCTTCACGCGGCCGACGGGCTGGCCGAACAACGCAGGCGGCTCCGTCAACTGCACCACGACGACCTGGCCTGGCTTGGCCGTGCCGGTGGCGCCTTTGGGGATCAGGACATCCTGGCCATATCGCTTGTCTTCGGGCGCGACGAGCCAGACGCCGCCTTCGTGCAGCAGACGGCCGATGATCGGCTGCTCCGGCCGCTCGATGATCTCGACGACGCGTCCTTCGGGACGACCACGTCGGTCCTGCCGCACGACACGCGCCTTGACGCGGTCCTTGTGCAGCACCGCGCGCATCTCGTTGGGGGGCAGGTAGATGTCGGCTTCGCCGTCTTCGCGCTGCACGAATCCGTGCCCGTCACGATGCCCTTGCACCGTGCCTTCGACCTCGTCCAGCACTCCGCTGGGGTGGGTACTATTTTTGATATGATCGCTCTCTTTCCTGAAATTCAAAACGCGCTGCCAGACATTGTTGCTGGCTGCATGTGGGCCCAGATGGCGGAATTGGTAGACGCACTAGTTTCAGGTACTAGCGAGTAACATCGTGGAGGTTCGAGTCCTCTTCTGGGCACCAGGTTGAAGTATCCCCTTCGGGGGCTCTGCGCTACAAGCCGCTGATCGTCAGCGGCTTTTTTTCGTCCGGCATCTGCATTCGACGCGGCTTGCTCAAATCGGCTGCGCAACCAGATCGTGACCTTGCGCGTCCACGATCCGGGCCCGGGTGAATTCGCCGACCTTCATGGTCTTGCTGATCTTCTCGGGAGGCAGCAAGCGCACCACGCCGTCGATTTCCGGCGCGTCGGCGTAGCTTCTGCCTACGCCGCCCTTGCGTCCGAGCCCTGGCGCCGAATCCACCAGCACCTGCATGGTCGCGCCGATGCGTGACCGGAGCCGCGCCACGGACACCGCCTCGGCCACCTCCATGAAGCGTGCTCGCCGTGCCTCGCGCTCACTGGCGGGTAGCATGCCCGGAATGTCATTGGCGGCCGCGCCCTGAACGGGGCTGTACGCGAAGCAGCCCGCGCGGTCGATCTGCGCTTCGCGAATGAAGTCGAGCAGATGCTCGAACTCCGCTTCGGTTTCGCCCGGGAACCCGGCGATGAAGGTGCTGCGCACCACAAGTTGCGGACACATCTCACGCCAGCGTTGAATGCGCTCCAGATTCTTCTCGCCGCTTGCCGGCCGCTTCATGCGCCTCAGCACATCCGGGTGGCTGTGCTGCAGCGGCACGTCGAGATAGGGCAGCACCTGTCCCGTGGCCATCAACGGGATCACCTCGTCGACGCTCGGGTAGGGATAGACGTAGTGCAGGCGGACCCATGCGCCATACGGCTCGGCGATCTCGCCCAAGCGCGTCACCAAGTCAAGCATGCGAGTCTTGACCGGCTTGCCGTCCCAGAAACCCGTGCGGTACTTGACGTCGACGCCATAGGCCGACGTGTCCTGACTGATCACCAGCAACTCGCGCACGCCGCCTTCGAACAGGGCCTTGGCTTCACTCAGCACGTCGCCCACGGGTCGCGACACCAGGTCGCCGCGCATCGACGGGATGATGCAGAAGGTGCAGCGGTGATTGCAGCCTTCGCTGATCTTCAGGTAGGCATAGTGCCGCGGCGTCAGCTTGAGCCCGGCGATGCCGAAGGTGTTCGGGACCAGATCGACAAAAGGATCGTGCGGCTTGGGCAGGTTGGCATGCACCGCGTCCATGACTTCCTGCGTCGCGTGCGGACCGGTCACCGCCAGCACGCTCGGATGCATTTGCTTCACCAGGTTGCCGCCCTGCTCGCCAGCTTTCGCGCCCAGACATCCCGTGACGATCACGCGCCCGTTCTCGGCCAGCGCCTCGCCGATCGTGTCCAGGCTTTCCTTGACGGCGTCGTCGATGAACCCGCAGGTGTTGACGATCACCAGATCGGCGCCGTCGAAGGTCTTGGAAGTCTCGTAGCCCTCGGCGCTCAGCCGGGTGAGGATCAGCTCGGAATCGGTCAATGCCTTGGGGCAACCCAGGCTCACGAAGCCGATCTTGGGGCTGGCGATTCGGGCAGGGATTTCGGGGACGGCAACTTCACTCATAGCCCCGTATTGTCCCAGCTATCGCGACAAGGCTCCGGCTAGGGCCGCTTGATGCCGAAAGCGCCCAGAACCTGCTCGGTGTTCTTCTTCATCTGCTCCTGCATCTGAAGGAACATTCCCTTGGACTGTTCGACGTAGCTGCCCATCATTCCCTGAAGCACCGGCGACTGCAGGGTCATGAATTTCGCCCACATTTCAGGAGTGAGGCCCTCGGCCTTCTCGGCCAATTGCGCCTGCATTTCGGTCATGGCCTGAATGTTCTTCTCGAGGTAGGGGCCCATGTAGCCATGCATCGCCTGCCCGTAGAAGCGGATGATGCTTGCCAGCGCCTGCTCGGTGAACATCGGCGCGCCGCCCGCCTCTTCTTCGAGAATGATCTGCAGCAAAATGCTGCGCGTGAGGTCGTCGCCCGTTTTGGCGTCGCGCACCACGAACGATGCCTTGGTCATCACGAGTTGCTTGACCTCGGCCAGCGTGATGTAGGTGGAGGTTTCCGTGTCGTAGAGCCTTCGGTTCGGATACTTCTTGATCACCCGCTGTTCCGGTTTGGGACCGGATTTCCTGCTCTGCACTGGAAACTCCTTGAGATTTCACGGCATACCGCAGGATCCGCAGCATGGCGCGCAGTTCATTCTAGGGAGCGGTTTTGCTGCACTGCGCCAAGGTTTACCCTGACGGCACCCGCTTCATTCGGGCCCGGTGCTGTATTCGGCGCCGCAGACCCGGCATACCGCGGACTCCGGACGGTCTTCGGTGTGATCCCGAAAATGCAGCGGACTCTTGATGCCGTTGAACACCCAGCAGCGCGGGCAGTGCTCGTGACCGAACACGGGGAGATAGCTGCGGGCGCGCTGCTCGGCGCGTTCGCGGGTGACGGGAGCACCCTGACGGACGGTGCGTGCCACATCTTCGGCGGCCATGGAGCCTGCCCGACCATTGGCGCGGTCGTTCAACCCGTAGACCACCCGTGCGAACTCCAACGGCGCGTGCCTCATCAGAGCAGCGACTCGCGCCTCTTCCGGCTCGGGGTCAGTCTCTGCCGCTGGCATGTTCATCAGGTGCCCGGGTCGAAATAAGTGAAATGATTCAATAAGTTAACACAATTGACAACGCGATCGCCAGATGGCCGAGGCGGTAGGCCTTAGGTTGTATGAATTCGTGATTTCGTACTGCACAGGCGCCGACGCGGGACCGGCAAAGGAGTCTCAAAGCCGCGGCGGCGCGGCGGAAGACCGATCGGTTCAGCCGCGCACGGCCGCCTCGATGGCTGCAACGTCGATCTTCTGCATCGGCATCATGGCCGCAAAGGCGCGCTTGGCGACATCACCGCCCTTCGCCAGCGCATCGGTCAACGCTCGCGGGGTGATCTGCCAACTGAGCCCCCATTTGTCCCTGCACCACCCGCACTGACTTTCTTCCCCGCCGTTGCCGACGATGGCGTTCCAGTAGCGATCAGTCTCGTCCTGGTCCTTTGTCGCGATCTGAAACGAAAACGCCTCGCTGTGCTTGAAGACCGGCCCGCCGTTGAGTCCGAGGCATGGCACGCCCACGACGGTGAACTCGACGGTCAGCACGTCCCCTGCCTTGCCGTTCGGGTAGTCGGCCGGCGCGCGATGGACGGCGCTGACGCTGCTTTGCGGAAAGGTGTCGGCGTAGAAGCGTGCAGCCTCTTCGGCATCGTGATCGAACCAGAGGCAGATCGTGTTCTTCGTCATCTCGAGTGGCTCCTTTAGTTGAACTGCAGGCGACCACCCATCGGGCGATGGCGCGAAGCCGCCTTCACACAGTTTAGGAGCCGCGCCGATCAGCGCAAGTCGGACGCCGGTTGCGGCAGGAGCCGCTTCCGATTCGAAAAAAAAGAAGACCGGTCGACCGAGAGATTTGCCAGGCATCGCCAACGAGGCGAGCGGCAACGGCGAGGACCTGCTGAGAGGTCCGGTGTCAACCAATGGTTTGTTGGTAGGCGCGATTAGACTCGAACCAACGACCCCCACCATGTCAAGGTGGTGCTCTAACCAGCTGAGCTACGCGCCTAAGGATGTGTCCGAGAGGCGAGATTGTAGCAGGGCGCGAAAGCCCGATTCATCGGCGTCGCGCGGCGCGCACGCCGGGCACCTTCGCGACCACGCCGAGCACCTGCGCAAGCCTCATCGCATCGGCAATTTCAACCGTGAACGTCATCCACGCCGTCCCCTTGACGGACTGCGTTTGCACGCCGATGACGTTCATCTTCTCGCGCGCGAACACGTCCGAGATGTCGCGCAAAAGGCCTTGCCGGTCGGCTGCTTCGACCGCCACGTCGACGGCGTACACCGAGCCCGCGTCTTCTTTCGGCGCACCCCATTCGACGTCGATCACGCGCTCGGCATTGTTCTTTAGCAGCATGCGAAAGCTGCTGCAATCGGCGCGGTGGATGCTCACGCCATGGCCGCGCGTCACGAAGCCGCGAATGGCATCGGGAGGTGCCGGCTTGCAGCACTTGGCGAGCTGCGTCATGAGCGACGAAACACCCACCACCAACACGCCGCCCTTGCCGCCGCTGTCACCGGATCGCGCCTTCTTGATGATGACGCCATCGTCCGGTCCGGGCGGGGGTTCTGCGGGCCGAAGTAGCGTCTCGATGTTGCGCAGCGAGAACTCGTCCTTGCCGACCACTTCGAAAAGGTTGTCGGCCGACTTGAAGCCGAGCTGCGATGCCAGGTCCTCGAGCTTGAACGCCGTCTTGCCTTCGCGCTGCAGCACCTTCTCGACCGCCTCGCGGCCGCGCGCCACTGTCTCGTGCGTGGACTGGGCGTTGAACCACGCCCGCACCTTGGCTCGGGCGCGATGGCTCGCCAGGTAGCCGAGTTCCGCATTGAGCCAGTCGCGCGAAGGGCCGCCTTCCTTGGCAGCGATGACTTCCACGGTCTGGCCGTTCTGCAGCGGCGTGTTGAGCGGCACCATTGCGCCGTCGACGCGCGCGCCGCGGCAGCGATGGCCGAGGCTGGTGTGCACGGTGTAGGCGAAGTCGACCGCGGTTGCGCCCTGCGGCAGCTCGACGATCGCCGCATCGGGCGTCAACACGTAGATGCGGTCGTCGAAGAGACCCTGGCCCTTCTGGCCGTCGGACAAGTCGCGCTCCCACGCCAACAGCTGGCGCAACACCGCGATCTTCGCGTCGTATTCGCCGCTGGCCCAGACGCCCGCATAGCCCTTGTGCCCGGCTTCCTTGTAGGCCCAGTGCGCCGCCACGCCATGCTCCGCATGGTCATGCATTTCCTCGGTGCGGATCTGGATCTCGATCGGCTTGCCCGCATGTCCGTCGACCACGTCGCGAACCACCGTGTGCAGCGACTGATAGCCGTTTGGCTTGGGCCGCGCGATGTAGTCGTCGAACTCCTCGGCAATCGGCTCGAAGTGCGAATGCACCCACGCCAGCGCGCTGTAGCAGTCCTTCACGTCGGCCACTACGACGCGCAACGCCATGATGTCGAAGACCTGTGCGAAGTCGAGCGACTTGCCGCGCATCTTCTTGACGATGCTGTAGATGTTCTTGGGCCGGCCCTGCACGGTGGCCTTGACGCCATGTTCGGCCAGCTGCCGCTCGAGCCGCGAGCGCAGCTGTTCGACATAGCCTTCGCGTTCGATGCGCTTTTCGTCGAGCAGTTGCGCGATCAGCTTGTAGGTGTCGGGTTCGAGAAAACGAAAGGACAGGTCTTCGATTTCCCATTTGACCTGCCAGATGCCCAAGCGATTGGCGAGCGGCGCAAACACCTGCAATGACTCGCGCGCCACGCCCTCCCCCAATGGCTGCTTCGACGCGGCCGCGTGACGCAAGGTCTGAAGTCGCGAAGCCAGTCGCAGCATGACCACGCGCAGATCGCGCGAAAACGCCAGCAGCATCTTGCGCACGTTCTCGGTCTGCGTGCCGGCCGAGTCGGAGGCCAATGAGCCACCCGTGGCCGAGCGCGCCTGCTTCTGCACGTGCACGAGCTTGGTGGTTTCGACGGCCAGCGCAGCGAAGTTGTTGCCGAATACCTTGGCGATGATTTCCATCGGCCGATTGAGGTGCTGGCATGAATAGACGAGATAGCTCGCGGCCTGCATGGCTTCGGAGCCGCCCATGTCGGCCACGATGCGCGCGACGGCATCGGCGTGCGCCAGCGTGTTCTCACCCGTGTCGAGACTTTCGTCGGCGATCAGCGGTTCGGCGAACGCACGCGCGCGCTCCAGCATGTTCGCGATGACGGGTGTTCGATCGACCGTGGCCGCCGACAACGGATAGTCGACGACTTCCGAACTCGAAAGATGCGGGGGTTCGCGCCTCAACGGACAGCCTCCTCACCAGCGGCGTGGCTAACGGCGAAATCGGGCATGGCCAAGGTCACATTCGCGATCAGAATACAAGTCTCTCATCATCCTAGTTCATCCGGAGATTGATCAATATGCTCAAAGGCAAAACCGCGCTTGTCACGGGGTCCACCAGTGGCATCGGCCTCGGTATCGCGAAGGCGCTTGCCCAGCAAGGCGCGAACATCGTCCTCAATGGTTTCGGTGATTTCGAACATCCGAAAGCCGACATCGCAGCCCTGGGCGTCAAGGCCGAATACCACGGTGCCGACATGAGCAAGCCGGCCGAGATCGACGACATGATGAAGTTCGCCGCGTCCAAGTTCGGCCAGGTCGACATTCTCGTGAACAACGCGGGCATCCAGTTCGTTGCCAACATCGAGGATTTTCCGCCCGAACGTTGGGACGCGGTGATCGCCATCAATCTCACCAGCGCCTTTCATACCACCCGGCTCGCCGTGCCCGCGATGCGCAAGGCCAACTGGGGGCGCGTGATCAACATCGCCTCGGCGCACGGACTCGTGGCGTCGGCACAGAAATCGGCCTATGTCGCTGCGAAGCACGGCATCGTCGGTCTGACGAAAACCGTGGCGCTCGAAACGGCGAAGACGGGTGTGACGGTCAATGCCATCTGCCCCGGCTGGGTGCTGACTCCGCTGGTGCAGAAACAGATCGACGACCGATCGGCCAAGGAAGGCCTGAGCGTTGCTCAAGCCCAGACCGAATTGCTCGGCGAGAAGCAGCCCTCATTGCAGTTCACTACGGTCGAACAACTCGGCGGCCTCGCGGTGTTTCTCTGCTCGCCGGCTGCGGACCAGGTCCGCGGCGTGGCGTGGCAGGTGGACGGCGGGTGGACCGCCCAGTAAGCGCGGCTTCCATCGGCGCTCTTTCAGTGAACGCTCTATTTCAGCTGCACTGAACCCGACACGTTGACCACCACGCTGGTCTTGCCGGCCTCGACCGGAATCGGCGAGTCGGCCATCTTCGACGATGCTTCCATCGCCATCATCCGAGGCCGGATCGGACCGCTCTGATTGGCGTTGACCGACACTTCACGCAAGGTGTAGCCACCGAAGCCGAAGCCCTTGGCCAATTGATCGGCCTTGCGCCGAAAGTTGTCGATCGCCTGGCTCTGCGCTTCGGCCTCGACCTGTTCGCGCTGTTCGCGGCTCAGCCCGAAAGACACGTTGCCGACGGACAAGGTCGATATGCCTGCCGCCGTCTGTGCAATGCCTGCGAAGTCACGGCCCTCGATGACCAGTTCGGCCGTGCCCTGCCAGCCGCTGATCTTCCCTTCACGGCTGTAGCGGGGTGACAGCCTGAAGTCGCCCGTGTGCACGTCGAGTTGTCCCGGTCGCACCTTCTTGCGCGCCTCCGTCAGGGCGGCGTCGATCGCTGTCTTGAGCTGGCTCTGAACAGTCGCGGCGTCCGAAGCGTCGCGGGTCGTCGTGAGGGTCATGCTCAACAGGTCCTGCTGGACCTCGATCGTTCCGTTGGCCGACAACTGCAGCACGTTCTGCGGCGGCGACCACGGCGTTGCACTCTGACTCCACGCCATTCCACTGGTGGCCAGCGTTGCGCAGGCCACGATCCATCCAATGCTTCTCAAAATTATCCGTCTCCGTTGAAAGTTGAAACCGACGCGCTCAAGGGCGCCGCGACTTGATGATCGCACCATCGGTCGCGGTCAGTGCCGCGGGGGTCTCCAACACCACCGGCTCGGCCGCCAGGCGTTCGGCCGGCACCGACTCCGCCGAGCGGATCAAGCGCTGGCTGGCCCTCCATTCGTCACGCACCTGGCGACGCAGTTCCGCGAGCTCCGCAGGATTCAGACGGCGACCCATGAACGCTTCCTCGCGCTGCACCTGAACCTGCACCCTCGCGTCTCGGTGGCGGCTCACGGAAGCCGACGACCCCGGCGCGACGGTGGCCACCGAGGTCAGCGCCGCCTGCGAATAGGCCGGCGCGCACAATGCGGTGGACAGCAAAAAGGCCGTGGAGAGGAGGATGGTTTTCATGATGGTGAGCAAGAGCTAACAAATCGACTTTGCCAGCAACACGCGTCCCCGGAATATCTAGACGGCGAGCGTCCGCAAGTTTTGTAACTTAGTGTCAAAGCAGCCAGAAAAGCGCGTCAATGACAAGACAACGCCATCAGAATTGGCGTTGTTACAAATTCGGCGTTGTGAAAATGAATCAAACCCCTGCCCGCACCGACAAGATCGTCATCGTTGACGACGACGCGCGCATCCGCGACCTGCTTCGTCGTTACCTGACCCAGGAAGGCTTCGAGGTCATCGTGGCCGAGGACGGGAAGGCCCTGAATCGAATACTTTTGCGTGACACGGTCGACTTGATCGTGCTCGACCTCATGATGCCCGGCGAAGACGGCCTGTCGGTCTGCCGCCGATTGCGTGCAGCCAACGACCGCACGCCCATCATCATGCTCACGGCCAAGGGCGAGGATGTCGACCGCATCGTCGGCCTCGAGGTCGGCGCCGACGATTACCTGGGCAAGCCCTTCAATCCGCGCGAGCTGCTGGCACGCGTCCACGCCGTGCTGCGTCGCCGCCCGCCGCTCGAAGCGCCCGGCGCGCCGTCGACCGACAACGAGACGGTGAACTTCGGCCCGTTCAGCTTCGACCTCGGCTCACGCACCCTTCGCAAGGACGGCGAAGAGCTTTCGCTCACCACGGGCGAGTTCGCCATGCTGAAGGCTTTGGTGCGCCACCCGAGGCAGCCGCTGTCGCGCGAAAAGCTGGCCCAGCTCGCTCGTGGCCGCGAGTTCGAACCCTTCGACCGCAGCCTCGACGTGCAGATCTCGCGTTTGCGCAAGTTGGTCGAATCCGACGCTGCCGCGCCGCGCTACATCCAGACCGTCTGGGGTGTAGGCTACGTTTTTGTGCCGGACGGCACGACTTGAAGCATTGAAGGACGTGGCGGTCAACAGCGCGAGCACCTCCCAGCCCAGCCCTTTCAGCGAAACCGGTCCGCAGGTCACGCTGCCGAGTCCGCTCGAAGGGCTCGGCCAATCCAGGCGCCGAGCCCGGCTGCAACTGGGGCTGAGCCTTTTCTGGCGTACCTTCTTTCTGTTGGTCTTGCTGCTCGTCGGCTGCACGGTCGCGTGGCTGCAGGCCTTTCGGGCGCTCGAATACGAGCCCCGCGCCATCCAGACCGCGCACCAGATCGCCTCGCTGGTCAACCTCACGCGCGCGGCGCTGGTGTATTCCGATGCGATCACGCGCGTGTCGCTGATCAAGACTTTGGCCGATCAGGAAGGCGTGCGCATCCTGCCGCGTGAGCCGAACGATCGCTTCGTGCCCTACACGAGCGGAGCGCTGGACCAGCGCGTGACCGAGGAGCTCATCAACCGGCTCGGTGAAGGCACCACGGTGTCGAGCCGCGTCAACGACGAACCGGGCGTATGGATCGGCTTCACGATCGAGAGCGACATGTACTGGCTGCAGATCGACCCGGCCCGCTTCACGCGGCTGGGCGAACGCACCTGGCTGGTCTGGCTCGCAACGACGATGGTGCTGTCTCTGGCGGGCGCCGCGCTGATCACACGCTTGATCAACCTGCCGCTCAAGCAGTTGTCGCGCGCCACCATGCAGGTGCGCGAAGGCGAATACGAAGCGCACCGGCTCGACGAACGTGCGCGCACCAACGAGATTCGCGCGGTCAACGTGGGCTTCAACCGCATGGCCGACCAGCTCGCCAAGATCGAGCAGGACCGCGCGGTGATGCTGGCCGGCATCTCGCACGACCTCCGCACGCCGCTGGCCCGCCTGCGTCTCGAAACCGAGATGAGCGTCGCCGACGAGGACGCGCGCGACCACATGGCCGCCGACATCGCGCAGCTCGACGCCATCATCGACAAGTTCCTCGACTACGCGCGGCCCGACCATGTCGACTTCAAGCCGGTGCTGCTGCGCGATGTGGTCGATGCCTGCACCTACGCCGTGCAGGATCACGAAGACATCAAGATCACCGTCGACGTGCCCAACGACCTGCGCGTGATGGCCGACGAGGTCGAACTGCAGCGTGTCATCTCCAACCTGGTCGAGAACGCCAGGCGCTACGGCAAGACCCCGGCGACCGGCGTGGCCGACGTCACGGTGCAGGCGCAGGCACACAACGACGCCGTGCTGATCAAGGTGCGCGACCACGGCGCCGGCGTGGCACCGGCGCTGCTGTCGCAGCTCAGCAAGCCCTTTTTTCGCGGCGACGTGGCCCGGACGTCCGCGGCCGGTGCCGGGCTCGGCCTGTCGATCGTCACGAAGAACATCGAGCGCATGGGCGGCACCTTCGCGCTGACCAGCACGCCCGGGCGCGGATTGGCCGCCCACATCCGCATGCCCCGGGCGGCTTCGGTGAAAGCACCGCCGCCGCCCGCCAAGGCGCCGTCTGCCTCTGGCAAGCCACCGGCACCGGGCCGCAAGCCCGCGCCACCGTCTCCCGGCGCCCCGCCGGTATGACAGGGGCGCGCCGAAAGCGACGAGCGCTGCGCGCCTAGCGCCGCAGCAGCACGACCGCTCGGGCTTCCATGGCCCGCCGTTCGCCGACGGGCCCCAGCTTTTCGGCCGTCTTTGCCTTGACGTTCACCTGATCGACGCTCACGCCCAGCGCCTCGGCAATGCGTGCTCGCATCGCCGGGATGTGCGGTGCCAGGCGCGGCGCCTGCGCGATCACCGTGCTGTCGACGTTGCCGACCTGCCATCCTGCATCGTTCACCCGGCGCATCGCCTCTTGCAGCAGCACCGCGGAGTCGGCACCGCGGAACTGCGCGTCGGTGTCTGGAAAGTGGGTGCCGATGTCGCCGAGCCCGGCTGCGCCCAGCAGCGCGTCGGTGATCGCATGCAGCAGCACGTCGGCATCGGAATGCCCGAGCAGGCCGCTGTCGTGCGGCACGTGCACGCCGCCGAGCATCAATGGGCGGCCCGAAACCAGTTGGTGGATGTCCCAGCCTTCGCCGACGCGGATGTCGAAGCCGCTCATGGCTGAACTCCGGACGCGCCGGCTTCGCCGCGGCCGCGCAGCACGGCTTCGGCCAGCGCGAAGTCCTCCGCGTAGGTCAGCTTGAAGTTTTGCGCTCCGCCGGGTACCAGCAGCGGTGCCAGGCCGAGTTGCTCGATGGCGACGGCTTCGTCGGTCGCGGCATCGCCCGCGCGCTCCAGCGCGTCGAGCAGCATGCCGATGCGAAACATTTGCGGTGTCTGTGCCAACCATTTGTCGGCGCGCGTGAGCGTGTCGCTGACGCGGCCTTCGGGCGAGGCGACCTTGAGCGTGTCGGCCACGCGGTGCGCGAGCAGGCCACCGACCGCGTCATGCTCGCATGCCGCGATCAACGATTCGATCTGCGTGGCCGTGACCAGGCAGCGTGCTGCGTCGTGCACCAGCACCCAGTCGTCCGGGCGCGCACCGCGTTCACGCAGAGCGTGAAGGCCATTGCGCACCGACGCCGCACGCGTCGCGCCGCCGACCCGCAGTAGATGTTCGCCGGCGGCCGGAAACTGCGGCAGTGCGGCTTCGACCGCCCGGTCTTGCGGCGACACCACCAGCGCGATGCCGGCGAACCGGTCGCCGAGCGAACGAAACGCGTCGATGGTGTGCCGCACCACGGGCCGCCCCGCGATGTGGCGATATTGCTTGGGCTCGGCGGTGCCCGCACGGCTGCCGGAACCGGCGCAGGGAATCAGGACGAAGAAGCGAGCGTGGTGCATGGGGGCAATGGCGGCTCCCGCCAACGTGGACGGGGCTGCCATTCTAGAATCCGGTTGCACACCCCACGCCGATCGGCGCGGGGTGTCTTGCATTTTCCGGACTCTCCATGGACCTCCCCTCGCTCGCGGCGGGCAAGCGCTTCACGCTTCCCCGGCCGCCCCTTTCGGCCGATGCGCTGCTGATCGCCCAACTGGCGTCCCGCGAAAAATCCACCGGCCGCGCCACCGCTGTATTCACCGCCGATGCCAACGATGCGCAACGCCTGATCGACGAGGTCGCCTTCTTCGCACCCGAGTTGCGCTGCGCGCTGTTCCCCGATTGGGAAACCCTGCCCTACGACAGCTTCTCGCCGCACCAGGACCTGATCAGCGAACGGCTCGCCACCCTCTGGCGCATTCGCCAGAAAGAAGTCGACCTGGTGCTCGTGCCGGCCACCACCGCGCTCTACCGCCTGGCGCCACCCGGATTCCTCGCCGGCTACACCTTCCAGTTCAAGAGCGGACAGAAGCTGGAGGAATCCAGGCTCAAGGCCCAACTCACCCTGGCCGGCTACAGCCACGTCACGCAGGTCGTCGGGCCTGGCGAATACGCGGTGCGTGGCGGCCTCATCGACCTGTTTCCGATGGGCTCGCCAGTGCCCTTCAGGGTGGACCTCTTCGACGACGAGATCGATTCCATCCGCACCTTCGACCCGGACACGCAACGCAGCCTCTACCCGGTGCCCGAAGTGCGCCTGCTGCCGGGCCGCGAGTTTCCGATGGACGACGACGCCCGCGCGCGCTTTCGCAGCCGCTGGCGCGAGCTGCTCGAAGGCGATCCGACGCGCAGCCGCATCTACAAGGACATGGGCAACGGCGTCGCCACCGCCGGCATCGAGTACTACCTGCCACTCTTCTTCGAGGAAACCGCCACGGTGTTCGACTACCTGGGCAGCGACGCCACGGTCGTGCTGCATGGCGACCTCGAACCGGCCTTCCAGCACTTCTGGCAAGACACCGGCGAGCGATACCGGCTGGTGCGCGGCGACCCGGAACGGCCCGCGCTGCCGCCCGAAGCGCTGTTCCTCACGGCCGAGCAGTTCTACCAGGGCGTCAAACCCCATTCGCAGCTGGCGCTGCGGGGCGAGCCGACCGCCGAATCTGCCTACGCCGAGTTCGAAGGCCTTCCGCTCTTCGCAGCCACGCGCGGCGCCGACGATCCGTTGGTCAAGCTCCGGGCGCACATCGAACAGACGCCGCGCCGCATCTTGCTGATCGCCGAAAGCGACGGCCGGCGCGAAAGCCTGCTCGACTTTCTGCGGGCGAGCGGCGTGAAGCCGCCGGCCTTCGACTCGCTCGCCGAATTCGAAGCCACCGAAAGCGAACGCATCGGCATCGCCACGGCGGCACTCGCAGCCGGCTTCGCCTGGCTCGAACGCGACATCGAGTTCATCACCGAAACCGAACTCTTCGCAACCGCGCCGACCACGCGCCGCCGCAACCGCAAGCAGGAACAGGTGAGCGACGTCGAGGCGCTCATCAAGGACCTGAGCGAACTCGCCATCGGTGACCCGGTGGTGCATTCGGCCCACGGCATCGGCCGCTACCGCGGACTGGTCCACATGGATCTGGGACAAGGCACCGGCGAAGACGGCAAGCCGCTGATGCAGGAAATGCTGCACCTCGAATATGCCGACAAGGCCACGCTCTACGTGCCGGTGTCGCAACTGCACCTGATCAGCCGCTACACCGGTGTGGCGGCGTCGGAGGCGCCCTTGCACCGACTGGGCTCCGGCCAATGGGAAAAGGCCAAGCGCAAGGCCGCCGAGCAGGTGCGGGATTCGGCCGCCGAGCTGCTCAACATTTACGCCCGCCGCGCCGCGCGCGAGGGCCACGCCTTCCGCTTCGCGGCCGCCGACTACGAGGTGTTCGCCAACGACTTCGGCTTCGAGGAAACGGCCGATCAGAACGCCGCCATCCACGCGGTGATCCACGACATGATCTCGCCGCAGCCGATGGATCGCCTGGTCTGTGGAGATGTGGGCTTCGGCAAGACCGAGGTGGCGCTGCGGGCTGCTTTCATCGCCGTGACCGGAGGCAGGCAGGTCGCGCTGCTCGCGCCGACCACGCTGCTCGCCGAACAGCACTACCAGACCCTTTGCGATCGCTTCGGCAAATGGCCGGTGAAAGTCGCGGAGATGAGCCGCTTCCGTTCCGCGAAAGAGGTCAGCCTCGCGG
>JAHJOG010000239.1 GCA_018820395.1 Gammaproteobacteria bacterium
GCTCGACCCGCTCGACCCGCTCGACCCGCTCGACCCGCTCGACCCGCTCGATCCACTCGACCCGCTCGACCCACTCGACCCGCTCGATCCGCTCGACCCGCTCGATCCGCTCGATCCGCTCGATCCGCTCGATCCGCTCGATCCGCCGCTCGATCCGCCGCTCGGCCCACCCGGCTCGACCACGATCCGCTCGACGATCACTTGACGCGCCTCGTTCATGCGCCCCGTCACGCGGACGAACTGGTTCAAGCTCAGAGCCGCCGGTCCTGCCGATCGGGCGCCAGCATCCACCTGCAGCTTTCCCGAACCCAGGCTCATCGAGTCGCCTTCGAGCGACTGGACATAGCCTTCCAACACCACGTCCTGCACACGCCCGACGTCGCTCAAGGTGGGACTCACCATCACGTTCGATGCACTCAGTCGCCCGTCCTTCCAAAGGCCCGTGACGCGGACCTCCTGTCCACGTTCGAGACCGGCGGCCATCGTGCGACCATCCAGCTCGACCCGCGTGCCGCTCACCTGCATCGCCGTGGAAGTCAACGCTTCGATGCGCCCGGCGACTTCGGCCCGACGCGCGTTCGCGGTCGAGAGCGGTTCGACGCTCGAAGCGACCAGCGAACCGTCGGCCTGGCGGTGCCCGCTCACGCGCACCCAGACGCCGCTCTGCAACGCGGTTACCGCCGAGCGCGTGCGCATCGACACCCGCTCGCCGAGCACGCGGAACGTGCCGTTGGACGCGTCGACGGCGTCGATCGGGCCTACCAGCTTGAACTGCATGGCGATCGATTCGGCGTGCAAGCGCGCACCGCGCCGTGCGGCGCGCACCGCGACCACCTGCCCGACCACCAGATCGCGCGCCGAACTGGCACGGCCGTTGTCGAAGACGGGCGTGTCGGCGTCGAAGTCGACTTCGAGCCCGTTCACGCAGATGCTCGCAAAGCCCGTGATCGTGCCGACGATGCCGGTACCGCCGATGCCGCCTCCAGGGTCCGGGCCGCGCACCATCACGCCGGTGCCACCGATGCCGCCGGCGCCACCTTCGCCTGTACGGTTGCCGTTGCCGGAGCCTTTGCTCTCGGCGACAACGCCCGTGCCTCCGATGCCGCCCTCCTCTCCGCCGCGGGCTGCGCGGGCTGGCGACGATCCGCTCGGCCTGCGCAGGGGTGCGCTCGAAAGACTCGGGCTCGCGGACTGTTCGAGGCCACGCGACCCCTGCCTGGCCGGATTGACCAGCGAAGCTCCCGACGCACAGATGTCCTGGGCGCTGGCCGAACCCGCGACGCTCGCTAGCACCACGACGGCCACCCGGACCTTGCGTGCAACGAAGGAAAGCCGATGCGCCTTCATTTCTTGGGCGCTCGCGAAGTGCGTGGCTGCGCCGGCCGAAAGGTCGCGGGCTTCGAGTCCGCATTCGCGGTCCGAGATGCAGGCATCTGCTCAGCGTCCACAGGCCGATCCCCGGCCTGCGCCGAGCCTTGCGATTCGAGCGGCGCCGCATAGAAGTAAACGCCGAAGGTCATGCGCTGCGGCGGAAACTGCTTCTTGCCCGCGCGCTTGATCATCGACAGGGCATTCTTGTTGACCGCCACGAGCGCCTGCATGCCCAGGGTGCCAGCCTGTTGTTCGAGCTGCCCGATGTCTTCCGCACTCAAGCCCGAGTAATGCACGCTCCTTTCCATGAACGCCGGCTCGCCGCCCATCAGGTTGTGCGCAGCGGCGGCCGCATGGTCGTGCAGGTTGTGGCCCAGGTAGAAACTCAGTTCCTCGAAGCCCTTGCTCGGAACGAACGCGCCGGCATCGAGGCGCACGAACCCCTGGTCGTCGATGCTCGCCACGCCCAGGCGCAACCACTCGTCGAGCACGACCCGCGGACGGATGTCGCGATTGACGCGCGCGACCAGGGACTCGAACGACAGTTCGCCTCCTTCGCTGGCGAAACGGGCCAGAGGCCGGGGGTTGCCCTGCTCGTCCACATACGGAGCAGCGCCCATCCATTGCGCCACCAGCTGCGCGCCCAGGGACACGACCTCGGGCATCGTCTCTTCACCCGAATCCAGCATCTGACGAAGGCGACTGACCTCTTTCCGATGAACGCCCGAGACCAGGCTGACACGGCTGTCGGTGGGCGACTTTCCCTCCAGACGAAAGTCTCGCTCGGCCACTTCGACGAAGAGACCCTTCAGCAGTTCGTTCGCATAGGCAAAGGTCAAGCCGCGGGACAGCATGAGCTTGACCAACGGCCGCATCGCGTGGCGAAGCGCCTGGACGAGCGCGCGTGGGGGTGTCGCGTGGGAAGAAGCAGCGTCGGTCATGCGTCGAAGAAACGGTTGAAGCCAGCGGGCGTTCAGTGTAGCCCGTCGCGCGGGAAAAAATCACACAAATATCTTGACGTGGAAAAGTTTCCCACATAGTCTTCGCTCAGACGTGGGAAATTATCCCGCGTCCAGTTCGGCAACCTTTCAGGAGAACGACATGAACAGACTTGGAAAAGCGACGCGGGTTGGAGTGATGGCATTGGCGCTCGGTGTGATGGCGGCATCCGCGTTGGCGCACGGCGGTGGTGGCGGCGGAGGCGGAGGCGGAGGCGGAGGCGGCGGTTCGGGTGGCAGCGGCAGCAGTGGTGGTGGCGGCAGCAGTGGTGGTGGCGGTGGCGGTGGCGGCAGCGGTGGTGGTGGAAGCGGTGGTGGTGGAAGCGGTGGCGGGAGCGGCAGCGGCGGCTCCGGCGCTTCGAGCGGGGGATCGTCTGCATCCGGAAGCAGCGGCAGCAGCGGCTCCGGCAGTTCCGGCAGCTCGGGTTCCAGCAGCTCCGGCAGTTCAGGCTCCAGCGGATCGTCTTCCGGAGGCTCGTCCAGTTCCCAAGGCGGCGGCGGCTCGAGCTCGAGTTCGAGCACTGCCGGCATCGGCCACGGCGGTGGTCACGGCGCAGACGACGCCGTCGGCCACGGTGCGGGACATGGCGTCGGCCATGGCGCGGACGACGCGCCCGGCCACCGCTGAGGCGTCGCTCGAAGGCCGGCTGAGCGAAAGACGTCGATCGCGCTCAAGCCGGCCGACTGCCGAGCCGCCTTTCGAGCCATGCGCTGTAGCGCGACAGGCCGAAGCACATCACCCAGTAGACCAGCGCGATGAACAGATAGCCTTCGAGGTAGAACGGCCGCCAGGTCGGGTCGCCGCCGAGCGCCAGGCCCAGCGCGCCGGTGAGTTCGAAGAGCCCGACCACGGTGACCAGCGACGTGTCCTTGAGCGTGCCGACCACACTGTTGGTCATCGCCGGCACCACCAGCCTCAACGCTTGCGGCAGGATGATGTCGCGCTGCACCGGCCAGGCGCCAAAGCCGAGCGCCATGGCCACTTCGGTCTGCCCGCGCGGCACTGCCTGCAGCCCACCGCGGATGATCTCCGCGAAGTACGCAGCGACGAAGAGCGTGAGCCCGATCAGCACCCGCACCAGCACGTCGGGCCGCCAACCGGCCGGCCACAGCAGAGGCAGCAGGAACGACGCCATGAACAGCACCGAGATCAGCGGCACGCCGCGCACCAGCTCGATGTAGGTGGCGCACAGCGTGCGCACCGCCGGCCAGCGCGAGCGCCGACCCAATGCGAGCAACAGGGCCAGCGGAAACGACAGCGCAAGCCCCACCACCGCCAGGCCGATGGTCAGCGGCAGTCCGCCCCAGCGGCTGGTCGGGACTTCGGTGAGCCCCAGAACGCCACCGCGCATCAGGAGCACGAAGATACCCAGCGACACGAGCCACAGCGGCAGCAACCACCAGCGCCAGCAGCGCGGCCAGGCGCTCAGCAGGGTCGTGAGCGACAGCACCACCACCGCGATCGCCGGGCGCCACTGGTCTTCATAGGGGTAGCGGCCGAAAAGGATCGGCCGCCACTTTTCGGCGATCACGCCCCAGCAGGCGCCGTGGTGCACCGCACGGCAGGCGTCGGCATCGGGCCGGAACACGGCATGCACCACCGCCCAGTCTAGGAGGTGCGCGCCGGCCCACGCGACCAGCAGCACCAGCACTACCGTCGTCAGCGCCTTGACCGGCGAGCCGAAGAGCTCGCGCCGCCAGTCGGTGCCGCTCATTGCCAGCCTCGCAGCGCCACGCGCGCGTTGTAGCGGTTCATCACGGCCGAGATCAGCAGCGACAGCGCCAGGTACACGGCCATGATGATGGCGATGCATTCGAAGGCGCGGCCGGTCGAATTGAGCGACGTGTTGGCAATCGACACCAGCTCCGGGTAGCCCACCGCCACGGCCAACGACGAGTTCTTGGTGAGGCTCAAGAGTTGGTTGGTGAGCGATGGCACGATCAGCCGCAGCGCCTGCGGCAGCACCACGATGCGCATCTGCTGCGCCGGCGTCAGCCCCAGCGCCTGCGCCGCCTGCTTCTGCCCGGCCGCCACCGACGAGATGCCGGCGCGCACGATCTCGGCGACGAAGGCCGCGGTGTAGAGCGCGAGCGCGATCACCACGGTGAGGTATTCAGGGCTCAGCGCGGCGCCGCCGCTCACGTTGAAGCTGCCGCGCTCGGGCCAGTCGAAGTGCCGCGGCCACCACTGCCCTGCATCGAGCACCGGCCATGGAATCGACAAGCCGTCCTTGCTGAGCCACGAGCCGAGCGGCAATTGCAGCGGCTCGGTCGAATCCGGCAGCAGCTGCGTCAGCGTGAAATACAGCATCAGCATCTGCACAAGAAGCGGCACGTTGCGCAGCGTCTGCACATAGACACCGCACAGGCCGCGCACCAGCACGTGCGTGGCGAGCCGGCCGATGCCCAGCAAGGTGCCCAGCAGCACCGCCAGCACCGCGGCCGGGACGGCGGCCCGCACCGTGTTCACCAGCCCGGCCAGGAAGGCACGCCAGTAAGGCTGGCTCGACTCGAAGCCGATCCAGCCTTCGGAAATGCCGAAGCCTGCGGACTTGAAGAGAAAGTCGAAGCCCGACTGCACGCCGCGTGCGCGCAGGGTTTCGAGTGCGTGGTTCACCAGCCAGAGCGCGGCGCCCGCCACGCAAGCCACGAGCAAGGCCTGGACCGCCCACGCCGCCCAGACCTTCGAGGCGGCTGGTCGACCGCCCGGTGCGTTCATCGAACCGGCAATGCGTACAGCAGGCCGCCCTTGTTCCAGAGGTTGTTGGCGCCGCGCGGCAGCTTCAGCACCGACTTCGGGCCCACGTTGCGCTCGAAGATCTCACCGTAGTTGCCGACCGCCTTGATGGCCTTGTAAGACCAGTCTTTGTCGAGGCCCAGCAGCTTGCCCAGGTCGTCGCCCGTGCCGAGCAAACGCTGCTGCGCCGGGTCCTTGCTGTTGGCCTTGAGATCGTCGATGTTGGCTTGCGTGATGCCGGCCTCTTCGGCCTCGATCAGCGCATTGGGCACCCACTTGGCAATGGCGAACCACTCGTCGTCGCCGCGCCGCACTGCAGGCGCCAGCGGCTCCTTCGAGATCAGCTCGGGCAGGATGACGTAGTCGTCCGGGTTGGAGGCTTCCTTGTTGCGCAGGCCGGCCAGCGCCGACGTGTCGGTGGTAAAGGCCTGGCAGCGGCCCGCGAAGAAGGCCTTGAACGAGGCCTCGAAGCTTTCGAACACCACCGTCTTGACCGGGATGTTCTGCGCCTTAAAGTAGTCCGCCACGTTCTTTTCGTTGGTGGTGCCCGACTGGGTGCAGATGGTCGCGTTCTTGAGCTGCTTGGCGCTCGTCACCTTGATCTTCTTCGGCACCAGGAAACCCTGGCCGTCGTAGTAGGTGATGGTGGTGAAGTTGAAACCCAGCGACGCGTCGCGCGTGAGCGTCCAGGTGGTGTTGCGCGCCAGGATGTCGATCTCGCCGGCCTGCAGCGCCGAAAAGCGTTGCTGCGCGTTGAGCGGCACAAACTCGACCTTCTTGCCGTCGCCGAGCACCGCGGCCGCGATCGCGCGGCAGGTGTCGACGTCCAGCCCCGACCAGTTGCCCTGCGTGTCGGGTGCGGAGAAACCGGCCACGCCGTTGGTCACGCCGCACTTGACGGTGCCGCGCTGCTTGACGGCGTCGAGGGTCTTGCCAGCGTGGGCCGGGGCGGCCACGAACGCCAGGGCCGCACAGGCGGAAAGCAGGGCCGCGGTCGGGCGAATGCGTCTGTTCATGGGTGGAAATCCGGGAGTTGATAAGAGCGAGCCGGCAGTTTACGGCCGACGCCGGGGTCTGCCGTTGCATCGCGAACGAAGCGCGATGCGGCGCGCGCTCCGATTTCGACCACAATCGGCCTGTTTTTTTACACAGAGAGGTTTCTTCATGATCCGTTCCGACGACTTCGGCAAACTCGTTCTTCGCCTTGCGGTGGGCATCCTGATCCTGCTGCACGGCATCGCCAAGGTCAACGGCGGCGTGGGCTTCATCGCCAACATGCTCGCCTCCCACGGCCTTCCGGCCGCCCTGGCCTACCTGGTCTACATCGGTGAAGTCGTCGCGCCGGTCCTCCTGATCGTCGGGCTCTTCACCCGCCCTGCCGCCTGGATCGTGGTCATCAACATGCTGGTCGCCATCTGGCTCGTGCACATGAAGGACCTCGCCGTGATCGGCAAGAACGGCGGCTGGGCGCTCGAGCTGCAAGGCATGTTCCTCTTCGCAGCGCTCGCGATCGCCTTCATGGGCGCAGGCCGCTTCAGCCTCGGTGGCAGCAGCGGCAAGATGAACTGAGACGGGGTTTTCGAGGTGCCGGCCCGGCACCTCGGCCCTCGCCGGGCGGCGTCGGCAGGAATTAGTAAACGCGTTTACCATCACCGGGGTGACGAAACGCGACTTCAGCCACCGCTTCGGATTCCTGGTCAATGAAGTGGGCCGCCTCTACGGGCGGCTCTTCGATCAGTCGGCACGCCAGCAGCTCGGCCTCTCGCGCGCGCAGTGCCGGCTGCTCGGCGTGCTGTCGTCGCATGGCGGCCCGCGGCCGCTGTCGCAGGTGGAGCTCGCCGAGCGGCTCGACCTCACCCCCATGGGCATCACCAGCCTGTGCGACCGCATGGAAGCGGCCGGCTGGATCCAGCGGCAGGCCAGCACCACCGACCGCCGCGTCAAGGAAATCGAACTCCGGCCCGAAGCCGACAAGGCGCTCGACGACGCCTTGCTCATCGGCGCCGCCATCCAGACCCGCGCGCTGTCCGGCCTCAGCGCCGACGAACGCGCCCAACTGCTCTCGCTGCTGCGCCGCGTGCATGCCAACCTGAGCGAGGCCACCGAGCGGTGAGTGGATCGCCCGCGTCGACGGTGCCGCACCGCGGCATGATCACCGTGTCGATCATGCTGGCCACCATCATGCAGGCGCTCGACACCACGATCGCCAACGTCGCCCTCCCCCACATGCAGGGCAGCCTGCAGAGCTCGCAGGACCAGATCGCCTGGGTGCTCACGTCGTACATCGTGGCGGCCGCCATCGCGACGCCGCTCACCGGCTGGCTCTGCGCGCAATGGGGCCGGCGCCAAGTGTTCCTGGTGGCGGTCGTCGGCTTCACCATCGCGTCGGCGCTGTGCGGCATGGCCGCCAACCTGTGGCAGATCGTCGCCGCGCGCCTGCTGCAGGGCGTCTTCGGCGCGGCGCTGGTGCCCTTGTCGCAGGCCGTGCTGCTCGACATCAATCCCAAGGAAAAGGTCGGCCAGGCCATGGCCATCTGGGGCGCCGGCATCATGGTCGGGCCCATCCTGGGGCCGATGCTGGGCGGCTGGCTCACGGAAAACGCCAACTGGCGCTGGGTGTTCTACATCAACCTGCCGGTGGGCGTGCTCGCGTTCATCGGCATCGCGCGCTTCCTGCCGGAAAGCCGGCCGAAGGGCGAGCGGCTCGATCTCTTCGGCTTTGCGACGCTGAGCCTGGGCGTCGGGCTGCTGCAGCTCTTTCTCGACCGCGGCCAGCAGCTCGACTGGTTCAACTCGCTCGAGATCTGCCTCGAAGCGGCGGGCTGCCTCATCGCCATGGCCTTCTTCGTGGTGCACACCTGGACGACCACCGGCGTGTCGTTTCTCAACCGCGGCCTGGTGCGCGACCGCAATTTCGTCACCGGCGTGTTCTTCGCCTTCATCGTCGGGATGATCCTGTACGCCACCATGGCGCTGCTGCCCGCGCTGCTGCAGGGCCTGCTCGGCTACCCGGTGGTGTACACCGGCATGGCCATGGCGCCACGCGGCGCCGGCACCATGGTCGCAATGCTCGTCGTGGGTCGGCTGGTGCACCGCATCGACGCGCGTGCGGTGATGGCCTTCGGTTTTGCGCTCACGGCACTGTCGCTCTACCAGATGACGCGCATGACGCTCGACATGGACAGCGACCTCATCATCCTGTCCGGCTTCCTGCAGGGGCTGGGCGTCGGCTTCACCTTCGTGCCGCTCAGCACCGCGGCCTTCGCGACGCTGGCGCCGGCGCTGCGCAACGACGGCACCCCCATCTTCAGCCTGATGCGCAACATCGGCAGCAGCGTCGGCATCTCGATCGTGCAGACGCTGCTCACGCAGGGCACGGCCAGGGCGCATGCCGAGCTGGCCGTCGACATCAGCCGGGCCAACCCGGTGCTGCAGATGCTGCCGCCCGCGCTCGACAGCAGCACGCCGGCTGGGCTGGCGTTGCTCAACGTCGAGGTGACGCGGCAGGCGGCGATGATGGCCTACGTGGCCGATTTCCGCGTCATGCTCGTGCTCACGCTGGCGGCGATGCCGCTGCTCCTGCTGATCAAGAAATCGTCGCGCGGCGCGCCGGTGGCGAGCGAAGTGGCCGACGCCGCGCACTGAGCCCAAGCAAGCCGCACACGCCGCGCACGCCGCCGCACCACCCCGGAGCCGACCGGGCGATGTAGCATCTGCGTCCCCGCCGCCCTGCTCCACATGTCCCTGCCGAAGCCTGCCGCCCAGAGCGCCATCCTGTCCGCCGCGCGCACCGAATTCGCGCAGAAGGGCCTGGCCGGTGCGCGTGTCGCCGAGATCGCCGAGCGCGCCGGCGTCAACAAGCAGCTGCTCTACTACTACTTCGGCAGCAAGGACCAGCTCTACCGCGCAGCGCTCGAAGACGTCTACGCCGAAATCCGCGCCATGGAGCGCAAGCTCGAGCTCGATCAGTCACCGCCCGAAGAGGCCATGGCGGCGCTCGTCGGTTTCTCGTTCGACTACCTCGCGCAGCATCCCGACTTCATCGGCCTGCTCAACCACGAGAACGCGCACGGCGCGCAGCACGTGCGCACCTCTCCGGCCATCCGGCGGACCAACTCGCCGCTGGTCGAGCTCATCGCCAGCACGCTGCGCCGCGGCGTGCGCGCCGGTGTGTTCCGCAAAGGCATCGACCCGATCGAGCTCTACATCTCGGTGGCGGGCATGTCCTATTTCTTCTTCTCGAACCGCCTCACGCTCGCGTCCATCTTCGACCGCGACCTGGCCCGCCCCGAGGCAATCGATTCCTACCGCCGGCACGTCATCGCCACGGCCCTGGCCGGCCTGCGTCGCTGAGATTTCAACCAAACGGTTGACCCGGTGCAGACCCGTGTCTACACTGGGTTTTCCGGCGTCTTTCTGAAATCCTCTTCGCGAACGATTCATGCCCGACGTGCCCACCCCCTTGCTTGAAGCGAACCCGCTGCCCCAGCGGCTGGACACGGTCGACGCGCTCGAAGACCTGCTGAGCCTGCCCTCGAAGGCGCTGGTCGACGATCTCGCCCAGGTCGACGGCGACCTGATGATCCTCGGCGTCGCCGGCAAGATGGGCCCGACGCTCGCCCGGCTCGCCAAGCGCGCGGCGCCCGGCAAGCGCGTCATCGGCGTGGCCCGCTTCAGCGACGCCACGCTCAAGGACAAGCTGCACGGCTGGGGCATCGAAACCATCACGGCCGACCTGCTCGACCGCGCTACGCTCCAGTCGCTGCCGCGCACCCGCAACATCGTCTTCGCGGCCGGGCACAAGTTCGGCGCCAGCGGCAATCCCGCGCTCACCTGGGCCATGAACACCTGGCTGCCCGGCCTGGTGGCAGAGACCTTCGCCGACTCGCGCATCGTCGCGTTTTCCACCGGCAACGTGTATGCGCTCAGCGAGCCGTCGAGCGGGGGCGCCACCGAAGACACCCTGCCCGGCCCGGTCGGCGAATACGCGCAGTCGTGCCTCGGGCGCGAACGCATGTTCGAGTATTTCTCGGACAAGCTCGGCACGCCCGGGCGCATCGTGCGGCTCAATTACGCGATCGACCTGCGCTACGGCGTGCTGCTGGACATCGCTGCGCGCGTGCAGCGCGGCGATCCGGTCGCGCTCGGCATGGGCCACGTCAACGTCATCTGGCAAGGCGACGCCAACAGCCAGGTGCTGCGCGCCCTGCGCCATTGCACGTCGCCCACCACGCCCATCAACTGCACCGGACCCGACGTGCTCTCCGTGCGCGCACTCGCCGAGGCCTTCGGCAGCCGGCTCGGCCGCGCACCCGTGTTCTCCGGCCAGGAGGCGCCGACGGCACTGCTGTCGGACACCCGGCTCGCGCAGTCGCTGTTCGGCCCGCCGGCAGTGCCGCTCGACCGCATGCTCGACTGGGTCGCCGACTGGGTCGCACGCGACGGCACCACCTACAACAAGCCCACCAAGTTCGAGGTGCGCGATGGCACCTTCTGAGGCGCAGGCCATCTCGCCGGTCGACCCTTCGGGCGCCGATGCGGCGGGCGCGCTCGCGCTTTCGACCGCCGCCGGATGGAACCAGACCGCCGACGACTGGGCGGTGTTCGGCCGGCATGGACGCGTCGTGGGCTACCGCGGCACCGACGGCGAACTGATCGCCACCGCCGCGTCGTTGCCCTTCGACGCGCCCCGCGGCACCGGGCCCGCCCAAGGCTGGATCTCGATGGTGCTGGTTCACCCCGATTGGCGGCACCGGGGCCTCGCCACGGAGCTGCTGGGCGACTGCGTTTCATCGCTGCAGGCAGCCGGCATCAAGCCCGTGCTCGACGCCACGCCGGCGGGCGAGCCGGTCTACCGCCGGCTCGGCTTCGAGCCCGGCATGGCTTTCGAGCGCTGGGAGGGCGACGCCAAGGATGCGCGCGCCGTCGACGCCGAAGATCACTCGGCGTCGGACGCACCGTGTATCGCCGTCGACGCCGACCATGCCGAATCCGATGGCATCGCCGACATCGCCGCCATCGACCGGCGCGCGAGCCGCATCGGCCGCCGCTTCTTGCTGGACAACTTTCTCGCGCGCCCCGGCACGCGAGCGTGGATGAGCGCCGACCGGCGCGGCTTCGTGCTCTCACGCGCGGGCCGCCGCGCCACGCAGATCGGCCCGCTCGCCGCCGACGACGAGCGCACCGCGCTCGCGCTGCTCGCGGCCGCCATCTCGGCACAGCGCGGCCCGGTGTTCATCGACGTGGTTCGCCGCACCCCGTCGCTCGCCGGCTGGCTGACAGCTCACGGCTTTCGTGCCCAGCGGCCCTTCGTGCGCATGGCGCTCGGGCCGGCGCCGGCCCTGCAGGCCGACAAC
>JAHJOG010000240.1 GCA_018820395.1 Gammaproteobacteria bacterium
AGGTGTCGATCATCGCCTGCGACATCGCCGAGGTGCTCGGCTGCGCGCTGGCCTTCAAGCTGCTCTTCGGCGTGCCGCTGCCCTGGGGCATCGCGCTGACGGTGCTCGACACGCTGATCGTGCTCGGGCTCAAGGGGCGCGGGTTCCGGCAGATCGAAGCCATCGTGCTCGGACTGATCGTCACCATGATGGCCTGCTTCGCGGTGCAGCTGGCGCTGCTGGACACCGACTGGGGCGCCGTCGCGCGCGGCCTTGTTCCCGGCGACCCGGGCCACGACCGGCGCGATGCGCTGCTGGTGGGGCTGGGCATCGTCGGCGCGACGATCATGCCGCACAACCTCTACCTGCACTCCTCCGTGGTGCAGACCCGGGCGGTGGTCGGCAGCGAAGGGCAGCGCGACCTGTCGCGGACCATCGGCATGAACCGCATCGACACGGCCTTGTCGCTCGCGCTGGCCATCGTGATCAACGGCGCGATCCTGGTGCTGGCGGCTTCGGCCTTCCATGCCGTGGGCCAGACCGGCGTGGACGACATCGAACAGGCCCACCGGCTCATCGAGCCATTGGTCGGCGCGGGCGCAGCGGTGCTCTTCGGCATCGCGCTGCTGGCGTCGGGGCAGAGCTCGACGCTCACGGGCACCGTCGCGGGACAGGTCATCATGGACGGGTTCCTGCGCATCAAGATCCCGTGCTACCAGCGGCGCCTGATCACCCGCTCGCTGGCCTTGGTGCCGGCGCTCGGCGGGGTGCTGTGGCTGGGCGACGGCTCGGTGGGCAAGCTGCTCGTCTGGAGCCAGGTGCTGCTGAGCCTGCAACTGCCGATGGCCATGTGGCCGCTCATCCGCCTGAGCAGCGATCGGGCGCGGATGGGCCGCCACGTCAATTCCCGCCTCACGCGGTGGCTGGCCTGGGGACTCTTCGCCGCGATCACCGGAGCCAACGCGGTGTTGATCTTCGGATGACCGGGGCGGCGCAAGAAGAGCCACGCACGGAGCCGGCGCCGGCATGACCGCAGCCGGCGAATGCGCGACACTGCGCATCGAGATGCCAACCTTCAGCTCTTCCGGCGCCATGCCGACCCCTTCGATGCGCCGGCCGACGGCGCGCTTCATGTTCTCGCACCCGGCGCACTGGATCGCCCTGGGGTTCGGCTCCGGCCTGCCGCGGCGCGCGCCGGGCACCGTGGGCACCCTGTGGGCGTGGGCCGCCTTTCTGGTGATGCAGCGCTGGATGTCGCCAGCCACCATCGGATGGGTGATCCTGGTGTCGCTGCCGATCGGCTGGTGGGCCTGCACGGTGACGGCTCGGCACATGAACGTGGCCGACCCCGGCGCGATCGTGTGGGACGAGGTGGTGGCCTTCTGGCTCGTCCTGTGGCTGGTCACGCCGGCAGGCCTGCTGGCGCAGGCCATCGCCTTCGCGCTGTTCCGCTTCTTCGACGCGGCCAAGCCGGGCCCGGTGGCCTGGGCCGATCAGCTGTTCAAGCAAAAAGACGCCGGGCCCACCGGCATGCGCTGGGGAGCGGCCGGTTTCGGCATCCTATTCGACGATCTGGTGGCCGCCTTCTGCACGCTGCTCGTCATCGCCCTTTGGCGCGCCTGGTGAGCCCGATGCAAACCATTGAAACGTCCACCAACCATCGCGAATCCGCGGATCTGGTGCGGCAGTTGGCAGAGCTGCTGCAGGCCCGGGGCTGGCTCCTCGCCACGGCCGAAAGCTGCACCGGCGGGCTGATCGCGGGCGCCTGCACCGAGCTCGCCGGATCGAGCGCCTGGTTCGAGCGCGGCTTCGTGACCTATTCCAATGCCGCCAAGACCGAGATGCTCGACGTCGACGCGCCGCTGATCGCCGTGCACGGCGCGGTCAGCGAAGCGGTCGCGCGCGCCATGGCAGAGGGCGCCGTCGCGCGCTCGCACGCCCACGTGGCGCTCTCGGTGACCGGGGTCGCCGGACCCACCGGGGGCTCGGCCGAGAAGCCGGTCGGCACGGTGTGGTTCGGCTGGGCCGTGGCCGGCCGCGTGCATGCCGAACGCCGGCGCTTCGATGGCGACCGGACGACGGTGCGTGCGGCCACCGTGCACCACGCCTTGCAGACCCTGGTGCAACTGCTGCGCGAGGTGCGCGGCGACAACGTCCCTTCCACCTGAAACGACCCGCGAGGCCTTGCATGCCCGACAACCGACAGACCATCGAGGACTTCTACAGTGCATTCGCACGGCTCGACGCCGATCGCATGAACGCCTGCTACGCCCCCGACGCCGCCTTCGACGACGAGGCCTTCTGCCTGCGCGGTGCCACGCAGGTCGGCAGCATGTGGCGGATGTTGTGCGACGCCACGCGGCGGCAGGGCGCCGACGTGTGGAAGCTCACGTGGCGCGACGTGCGTGCCGACGCCCACACCGGACGCGCCCACTGGGACGCGCACTATCGCCTGAGCAGCACCGGCCGCATCGTCGACAACTCGATCGACGCGCGCTTCACCTTCACGCCCGAAGGTCTGATCGCCACCCACCGCGACAGCTTCGACTTCTGGGCCTGGTCGCGCCAGGCGCTCGGCCCGCCGGGACTGCTGCTCGGCTGGACGCCCTTCCTGAAAAAGACGGTGCGCGCCCGTGCCGCCAGGACTTTGGCCGCTTTCAACGAGAAACAACCATGACCGACATCGCCATCCAGAGGATCACCGAGCACAACCGCTACGAAGCCACGATCGACGGCCGACTCGCCGGCCAATGCGAATACAACCTGCTGCGCGAAGCCATCATGTTCACCCACACCGAAGTGATGCCGGAGTTCGAGGGCCGCGGCGTCGGTTCCGCGCTGGCCCGGCACGTGCTGGACGCCGCGCGCGCCGAAGGGCTCCACGTGATCCCGGTGTGCACCTTCATCGCAGGCTGGATCCGCAAGCATCCCGAGTACGCGGACCTGGTGCGCGAGGACATGCGGCGGGCGTTCAACATCTAGCGGCTTGCGACGACGGCAGCCGCATGCCGCTTGCGGCGTAGGTAGAACCCACACAGAAAGCCCCTCGACGCCCCCCTGACGCTGGACTAAAGTCCCCCTCCCAGCATCAGGAGCTGTTCGTGGAACACACGTCACACACCAAGAAACCGTTCTACAAGTCCCTCTACCTGCAGGTCATCACCGCCATCATCATCGGCGTGATCCTCGGGCATTTCTGGCCCGAGACGGGCGCTGCCATGAAGCCGTTGGGCGACGGGTTCATCAAGCTCATCAAGATGATGATCGCGCCGATCATCTTCTGCACCGTGGTGGTGGGCATCGCCGGCATGGAGGACATGAAGAAGGTCGGCAAGACCGGCGGGCTGGCGCTGCTGTATTTCGAGGTGGTGAGCAGCGTGGCGCTGCTGGTGGGGCTCTTCATCATCAACATCGTGCGGCCAGGTTCGGGCATGAACATCGATGCCGCCACGCTCGACACCAAGAGCATCGCGGCCTACACCGGGCCCGGCAAGATGGTGGGCACCACCGACTTTCTGCTGAACGTGATCCCGAACACCATCGTCGATGCGTTCGCCAAGGGCGAGATCCTGCAGGTGCTGCTGTTCGCCGTGCTGTTCGGCTTCGCGCTGCACAAGTTCGGCGGGCGCGGCACGCTGGTGTTCGACTTCATCGAGAAGTTCTCGCACGTGCTGTTCGTGATCGTCGGCTACATCATGAAAGTGGCGCCGATCGGCGCGTTCGGCGCCATGGCCTTCACGATCGGCAAGTACGGCGTCGGCTCGCTGCTCCAGCTCGGCGAGCTGATGGCGACCTTCTATGCCACGTGCCTGCTGTTCATCTTCGTCGTGCTGGGCAGCATCGCGCGCTTCCACGGCTTCTCGATCTGGAAGTTCATCAAGTACATCAAGGAAGAGCTGCTGATCGTGCTGGGGACCTCGTCGAGCGAATCGGTACTGCCGCGCATGATGGCCAAGATGGAGAACCTGGGCGCGAAGAAGTCGGTGGTCGGCCTGGTGATCCCGACGGGCTATTCGTTCAATCTCGACGGCACCTCGATCTATCTGACGATGGCGGCGGTGTTCATCGCGCAGGCCACCAACACGCCGATGACGCTGCTGCAGCAGCTCACGCTGCTGGGCGTGCTGTTGCTCACGTCCAAGGGCGCGGCGGGCGTGACCGGCAGCGGCTTCATCGTGCTCGCGGCCACGCTGTCGGCCGTGGGCCATGTGCCGGTCGCGGGGCTGGCGTTGATCCTCGGCATCGACCGCTTCATGTCCGAAGCGCGCGCGCTGACCAACCTGATCGGCAATGGCGTGGCCACGCTGGTGGTCGCCAAGTGGACGGGCGACCTGGACGTCGAGCGCATGCAGAGTCGCCTGAGCAGCGAAACCGACGTCGAAGCCGACGAGCCCGAGGTGGTGCTGGACGCGAGCGAAGCGCACATGCCGCGCACGCGCTAAGCCGGGGATCATTTCCGGCCCAGGCCCGCTCGCCCGCGGCCTACCGTCCGGCGACGGGCACGCGCGTTTCGAGCGGCGGGCTGCGGTAGTCGGGCTGAACGCGGCATTCCTTGCCGCCGCTCGTGTCGACCTGGCGGCACAGTTCCAGCACCTTGTGGGGCGTCGGCACGTCGCCGCGGTCGATCCAGTCGAGCAGCAAACGCATCAGGGCCACGTACTCGGCGTCCTGCAGGTAGCTGTGCTCGGCCTCGTCGCTGAAGGTCTGCACCAGCCAACGCGACGCGCCGGCGCTCTGCACGATGTCGCGGTAGGTCGTCTCGAGTTCGACGAAGGCCGTCGGATCATGGATGGCGTGCAAGGTGAGCACCGGCAGGCGCAGCCGGCCGCTGGGCCGGCTGTCTTCGGCCAGCATGCCCACGGCCTGCGGGTCGGCCTTGTAGCGCAGCACGCCGGCATTGAGCGCCGCGTCGTCCGTCGAGCCGCTGTAGACCACGTCGACATTGCCGAAAGGGTTGCGCCCTTCCAAGCGCTTCTGCGTGAGATCTCGGAACAGGAACGTAGCCCAGGCCAGGTGCGACACCAGCGTGCGTTCCGGAATGCGCACCACCGAAAGAATCGTCTTGAGGTGCGCGGCCTGCTCGGGCGAGCGTTGCGCCGCCGGCAGGCCGACGCCGGTGCATTCCTTGACGCGCGCGGCTAGATCGACGCGCGTCATCTTCGCGTCGGCGGGCAGGCCCTGCCACAGCGGGTATTGCGGCTCGTCGGGCCGCGGATGATTGCGGCAGACGTACTGGTAGACGACGCGCAGATCGAGCCGGAAGTCGTAGGCGTTGTTGCCGCCGCCCAGCACGCCGCTGGTCAGCAGCACGCCGTCGTAGGCCGGGCGCTTCTCGCCGGGCACCGGCCCGTAGAGTTCGGCCGCCTTGGCCGCGACGCCGCCACCGTAGCTCTGGCCGTGCAGCACAGTGCGCCGCGGCTCGCCGAAGCGGCGCACGAAGAGTCGGCGCAGCCGCTCGGTGTCTTCGGCAGCCATGGTGACGCCGTAGCCGCCGCGGCGGTACGTGGAGCCGGCCCACGCGTAGCCGGCCTTCACCATCACCGACCAGCGCTGAAGGTCTTCCTCTCCGCGCTTCAGGGTGGGCTCGCCGACGACCGGTCCACCGTGCGAATGCATCACCAGCACGCGGTTCCATTGCGCCGGGATGGCGATCCAGTAGAGCGCGCCGGCCGCGTCGCGGCCGTTGAAGCACCGTGCGTCGGCCGGGACACCGGTGGGGCACGAGGCAGACCGGGGTCCAGCTTCCGCGCGGGGTTCGGCAGGGGCCGAGGCGCGGGTCTGGGCCTGCGCAAGCGGCGCGTGAGAGCCCAGCAGGGATGCTGCCGCAACCGCGAGCACACTGCCAGTGCACGCCATGAAGTGTCGGATCTTGGATTTCATGTTGTCTCCTTGTGGGCTCGGGTTTCAGTACAGGACGTCGAGTGTTCGGCGTTCGGCATTCAGGGTTCGACGGTCCGTGGTGCGCGGTCCGCGTCCGCCGAAGGCGCGCCACCGGCCGCAGGCGGCGTCGGCAACCACGCGAACGCCGCCGTGCCCGCCAGCAGCAGTCCCGCGATGGTGCACAGGACCACCGTGTAGGCCTCCACATCCAGCGCCACGGCCACGGACGCCGCGATGCCGGTCACCCACTGCATCAGCGCCACGCCGAGGAACATGGCCATGGTGAACACGGCCATTGCGCGGCCGGTGATGGCCGCCGGATAGGCCACGCGCACGTCCGCGTACTGCCAGACGATGAAGCCCGACACCAGTCCGATCAGGGTGGCGGCGCCGATGTCGATCCATGCCGCGCGCAGGAAAGCCATCAGCGCAAAGAGGCACGCGTAGCCGATGCCGCACACCACGATGCGGCGGCGGCGCATCGGGCCGTCGCGATCGAACCGGCCGAAGAGCGGCGGTCCGATGAGCGAGATCACCGACACGACGAGCGCCACATTGCCGCTCTGCAACAGCGAGAAGCCGTGGCGCTCCATCAGCATCGGGCCGAGCCACAGCCCGCGCAGCGAAATGAAGGCGGCGTAGGTCACCGCACCGAGCACGACGATGCCCAGCGTGTGCGGCAGCGCGATGAGCGCGCCGAACTGCCGCAACGCGACCAGCACCGATTCGCGCGGCTGGGTGCGCGGTTGTTGCGGCTCGCGCACCCACCAGAGGATGACTCCCCAGGCGATCACCGACGCCAGCGCCAGCACGCCGAAGCCGGTGCGCCACGAAAACTCCTGCACCAGCCAGGCCAGCGGCGTGCTGGTGATGAGCATGCCCACACCACCGATCGCAAGCACCAGCCCCGACACGGAAGCGAAACGCGCTGCGGGAAAGTGCCGCGCGATGAACACGGTGCACACCAGGAAAGCCGGCGCGCAGCCGACCCCGATCAACGCCTGCCCGAACACCAGCATGCCGAAGCTGGACGACAGCGCCGAGATGACGGCGCCCGCGATCGCCAGAGGAAAGGCCGTGAGCACCGTGCGCCGCACGCCGTGCAGATCGATGCCGATGCCCATGAAGATCTGCATCGCCCCGAAGGCGAAATGAAAGGTGCCGGAGAACACGCCGAGCGCCTGCGCCGAGAGCCCGAAGTCGGCGCGCAGTTGCCCCGCCATGATCGCGCCCACCGTGCGGAAGGCCTGACTCAGCGCGAACGCAGTGCAAAGCGCCAGGACCATCCCCCAAGCCGCCCTCGGCGTCAAACCCGTCTCTCTCATGTCAGGAACACCGCGGAACCGGCTTTGCCGGGCCGCCAGTGTTGCCCCCGGCGAGGGGGTTGGCGGCCACACGAAGTGGGCAAGCCTGGGGGTGGGCTAGGCCCCATGGCACTTCTTGTATTTTTTCCCACTGCCGCACGGGCAGGGGTCATTGCGGCCGGGTTCGGCCTCCTTGCGGATGGTCTCGGCGCGCGGCCCCATCGCGCGCCAGAAGAGGCGCAGGTCGTACATCGCCCAGATCGCGGCGCCGAAATGGTCGATGCGACGGTGGCTCACGCTGGGCGGCCCGTCGTCCCTGAACATCGACACGTCGGGCGGGGCCGTGTCGTCTTCGGTCAGGGCGACGATGCACATCAGATGCTCGTCGAGCAGCGCGGCGGCTTCCTTGTCGCGCGGCTCCGCCCATTCGTCGGGCCAGTTCTCGACCACGTACATGAAACCGAGCGCGAACACCTGCGCAAAGGACGGGATGTCGTCGTCCGCGAAACGCGCCTGCTCTTCAGCCGGCAGGTCGAGGATCGATCCGCGGGTGTCGAGCACCTCGGGTTGCCAGGCGCGCTCGTCGTCGAGCGCCTCGACGTCGGCATCGAGTGCGGTCTCGATCTCCTTCCAGCGTCGCATCCAGCCCCAGACGAGCTCCATGTGCTGGGCCGGCACGAAGTCGTCGCCGAAGAGTACCGGCCAGTATTCGGCCGGCTCGATGGGGCGGCGCGTGCACATCAGCCCCGCCATGAAGCCTTCGCAGAACTCCCACTGGGGGATCTCCTCGAAGCTTTCACGCAGGGCGTCGAGCGCGTCGTCGAGCCGGTCGAAATCGTCGGGCCCCATGGGAGCGAGGGCTGCGGAAGGTGTCTGGGAGTCGTCGGCGTTCGTCATGGGCGTGCATCGGCAGCCCTCTATGATGCAGCAAGGCCCCAGGAGCGACACCATTTCAGTCCCGACGATCTTGCCCTTCCCGGCGCGCTACAGCGCCTTTGCCTTGTGTGTGCTCGGCCTGGCCGCCAGTGTCGCGATGATCGCGGTGGCTCCTTTCTCGTGGGCTGCCTGGGTGGCCGCGGTGGCTTTTGCGGTGTTGTGCGGCACGGGCGTGCACGACCTTCGGCAGGCGCGGCACGCCATCCTGCGCAACTACCCGGTGATCGGCCACCTGCGCTTCCTGCTGGAATACATCCGGCCCGAGATGCGGCAGTACTTCATCGAAAGCGATTCGGAAGCCTCGCCCTTCTCGCGCGCGCAGCGCTCGCTGGTCTACCAGCGCAGCAAGGGCGAACCGGACAACCGCCCCTTCGGCACTCAGCTCGACGTGACCATCGCCGGCTACGAGTGGATCAATCATTCGATGCAGCCTACGCATCTGGCGAACCACGACTTTCGCATCACCATCGGACCCGACTGCGCACAGCCCTATCACTCGAGCGTATTCAACATCTCGGCGATGAGCTTCGGCGCGCTGTCGGCTAATGCGATCCTGGCGCTGAACCAGGGCGCGCGGCTGGGCGGCTTCGCGCACGACACCGGCGAAGGCTCGATCTCTTCGCATCACCGGGTGCACGGCGGCGACCTGATCTGGGAAATCGGTTCGGGCTATTTCGGCTGTCGCGATGCCGAAGGGCGGTTCAGCGAGGAACGCTTCGTGGCGAACGCATGCGACCCGCAGGTGAAGATGATCGAGCTCAAGCTGAGCCAGGGCGCCAAACCGGGTCACGGCGGCGTGCTGCCGGCGCCGAAGGTCACGCCGGAGATTTCCGCCGCGCGGGGCGTGCCGATCGGCGTCGACTGCATCTCGCCTTCGTCGCACAGCGCGTTTTCCACGCCGGTCGAGATGATGCAATTCATCGCCCGGCTGCGCGATCTGTCGGGCGGCAAGCCTTGCGGCTTCAAGTTCTGCCTCGGCCATCCCTGGGAATGGTTTGCCATCGTCAAGGCGATGCAGGAAACCGGCATCACCCCCGACTTCATCGTGGTGGACGGTGCCGAAGGCGGCACCGGCGCAGCACCGGTCGAGTTCATCGACCACGTCGGTGCGCCGCTGCAAGAGGGCCTGCTGCTGGTGCACAACACGCTGATCGGCGTGGGGTTGCGCGAGCGCATCAAGCTCGGCTGCGCCGGCAAAGTGATCACCGCTTTCGATCTGGCGCGCATGATGGCGCTGGGCGCCGACTGGTGCAACGCGGGACGCGGCTTCATGATGGCGCTGGGCTGCATCCAGGCCCAGACCTGCCACACGGGCAACTGCCCGACCGGCGTGACCACGCAGGACCCGGTGCGCCAGCAGGCGCTGGTGGTGCCGACCAAGGCCGGCCGGGTGCACAACTTTCATCGCAGCACCCTGCATGCGCTGCAGGAACTCGTGCAGGCGGCCGGGCTCGATCATCCGCAGCAGATCACCGCGCATCACATCGTGCGCCGCATCTCCGACACCGAAGTCCGGCTGCTGAGCAATCTGATCATGCAGGTGCAGCCCGGCGCCCTGCTCGGCCCGCTCGACGACCAGCATTCGGTGTTTCGCACCTATTGGCCGATCGCCAGCGCACGGAGCTTCCAGCCCGTCGCGCTCCATTCATGACGCCATGACGCCGGGTCGACGCGCTGGCGGACCGACGCGCGTGCAGGCGCGCAAGGGAGCGGCGTCTGCGCCGGCGCCGCTCGAGGCGCTCGCGCCGCCGTCGCAGCCGTCGAACTATGCGGAGTTCCTCCGCACCGCACTGCCGCAACAGGTGAAGGCCGTCACCAGCCATCGGCTCGGCAACGAAAGGGTATGGCTGAAGAAAGCCGGCCCGCGCCACGGCAAGCTGCGCTACCACCTGCTCGCCCTGGTGGCGGGCGCGCTGCGGCTCGATGTGCTGACGCCGGTGCCGAATCCCGGCGGCAACACGTCAATCGCCACCGAGGCGCGGCGGCTTCGCGAGCTGGGGGCGGCCGGGCTGCGCGTGCCGGCCGTGTTGGCCCAGCAGCCCGACGGCCTGCTGATTTCCGACCTGGGGCAAAGCGGCCGTCCGCCGGTCGTGCTGCAGGAGAAGCTCGATCACGCCGCAGCGACCGGCCCGAGCGCGCTGCTGTCGGTCTGGCACGAAGGGCTCGCGGCCATCGCGCTGGTGCACGCGCAGGGCACCTACCTGAGCCAGGCCTTCGACCGCAACCTGGTGCAATGCCCCGACGGCCGCATCGGCTACATCGACTTCGAGGACGACCCGGGCGAGACGCTGCCGCTCGCCGAATGCCAGGCGCGCGACTGGCTGAGCTTTTTGCATTCCACCGCCATGCTGGTCGATGCGGCCTCCCCGCACGCAGCCGGAGACCACTGGCACGCCGTGCTGGCCGACGCCAGCGACGAGGTGCGCGAGCGCCTCAGCGTGGCCGCGCGGCGCATGCGCTGGCTGCGGCACCTGCCGGCCGGGCGGCGCTGGGGGCGCGACACACAGCGTGTCCGCGCCGTGGCATGGCTGCTGGCGCGTTGGTATGCGAGCTGACAGCGGCATTCGAACTTCTCGCAGAGCGCCGGCTTTCTGACGAAATGTCGCGAGGCGGCCATGCGACGAAAGGGCTGGTGACACGATCCCGTCGCGCAATTTGGGGCGCAGCCACGGAGAAAGCCAACAGCATGCCAATCTACAACGTCGTCACGGGACAAGCCGTCATTCACGACGATCTTCGATCGAACACTCTCTGCACCGGCTGGGGCAAGGACCCAGCCAACGTGGTCCGCTCGGGCTCCGTCGTCATCCTGGTCAACGAACGGACCGGCAGAGGCGGGCTCTACCACTATCCCGCCGGTCCGCTCGACTGGGAACACCTGGGCGGCGAGCCAGCCAGCCGCAAGGAAGCCAACGCGGCATCCGAGCAGAAATCAGTCATCGACGCGCTGATTCGCGAAATCGAACCCAACAAGGTGGTCGTGTACGCAGGCATCTTCCCCGGTCTTTGCCTGACGAGCGCATCGCCCGCATCGCGCGAGACCCAGCACCGGGCCGAGCAGGCCGGAGCACCGAGCCTCGCCCGCTATCTGAGCGCGAGAGGGCTGAAACCCAATCTGATGAATTGCGAGCATTTCGGTGCCTGCGTCACGATCGTCGACGACGCCGCCGTTTTCAGCGACCGCGCTCCTGCCATCACCGAGAAAGTCATCGATCTTTCGCAACAGGCGGCCGGACGCACGGGGGAGATCCGGATCATCGGCGCCAACCGCAACTGACTCACGCGCCGGGCCGCACCCAGACGCCCACCTCGGCAAGCCGGCGCCGCAGCGCGAGCACCGCGCGATCCTTGCTGAGCAGTCCGGCCTTCCAGGCCACCGCCAGGTCGACGAACATCTGGTCGTCCGGGTCGGTGCAGACGCATCGGGCACGCGGTGGTCGCTCGGCCACGGGCTCGATCAAGGCGTCGAAGGCCGTCAGCACGTCCGCCGGATGGCGGCTGACGCTGGAAAGCCGCCGCGCGATGTGCGGGTAGTCCAGCACGCGCGCGAACTCGTCGCGCATGGCTTCGGTGGCGAGCCAACGGGCCCGGCCCGCTTCAAGGTCGGCCTTGAGTGCGGCGCAGGATGGGTCGTCGAAGACGAGCAGATCGAGGGCGACATTCGTGTCGATCACGATCTGCGTGCAGCCAGCGCTCTCAGGCTCCATCGGCGGTTTGTTCCGTCTTCCTGAAAGACCCTGCGGCGAGTTCGAAACGGAACAGGCGGCACTCGATCGGCCCGTTCCACATCGGCACGCGGCGCGATTCTTTCAGGCGCATGCGTCTGGGCAGTTGCAGGTCGGGGGTCAGCATCCACGCGGTCCAGCCGGCGTAGTGCTTCTTCCAGTGGCTGGCGAGCTGAACGAAAAACTCGCCGCCGTCTTCGGTCTGCGCCTGTTCGCGTCCGGGCTTCGTGCCGGCCTGCCGGTCGCGGCCTTCGCGCCCGTCGCGCCCGTCGCGAGCGATGCCCGCGACTTCGATGCGCTCGCCATAGGGCGGATTGAGCAACATGGTGCCGGCCTCCGCGGGCGGCATGCGCTGCAGCGCGTCGCCGCCGCGCAACTGCAGGGCCTGCGCGACCCCGGCACGTTCGGCGTTGCGCTCGGCGAAGTCGACCATGCGGTGGGACACGTCGGAGCCGAACAGCGCAAGATTCGCGGAAGGGCGTCGGGCCTGTTCGGCAGCTTCCTTCAAGCCCGCCCAGACATGCGGTTGGAAAGGCAGCAGCTTTTCGAAGCCGAATCGCCGGAGCGACCCGGCCGCGATGCCCAGCCCGATCTGCGCCGCCTCGATGAGGATGGTGCCGCTGCCGCAACACGGGTCGTACAGGGGTTGATCCGACACGGCTCCGGTTTCAGGGTCCCACCAGCCACTCGCCGCGAGCATGGCGGCCGCGAGCGTCTCCTTCAGCGGTGCGTCGCCCTTGTCCTGGCGCCAGCCGCGCTTGAAGAGCGGCTCGCCCGACGTGTCGATGTAGAGCGTGCACTGGTCGGTCGCGAGGTGCGCGAACACGCGAACGTCGGGCCACTGGGTCTCGATGCTGGGGCGCACGCCGCCGGCCTTGGCGCGAAAGCGGTCGGCGATCGCGTCCTTGATGCGCAGCGTGGCGAAATTGAGGCTCTGCAGCGGGCTGTGCTGGGCCGTGGTCTCGATCTTGAAGGTTTGCCGGGGCGTGAACCAGACCTCCCAGGCCACGTTGCTGGCGATGGCATAGAGGTCGTTTTCATTCCGATAGGGCGCGTGGGCGAGCTCGATGAGCACGCGCTGCGCCAGCCGCCCATGCAGGTTGAGTTGCTGGGCCTCGCGCCAGCCCGCCCGCACTCGGACGCCGCCGCGCATCGCAATCAGATCTTGACCTTGGCGGCCGGTGATCGCGTGGACTTCCCGGGCCAGGAAGTCCTCGACGCCGGCGGCGCACGGCAGAAACAGGGAAAGTTCGTTCACGCGCCCATTGTCGCCGCCGGGCGCTCCGGGCTCAGACGCTTTCGGATTCGAACTCGATACCGCCGACAAAGCGGTAGAGGAAGTTGTAGACCAGGCAGCCGATGAAGGTTCCCACATACCCGAGCACCAGGTAGATGATCGGAATGGCGAGGATGACGTAGAACGGCGGGGACGACCCAGGCACCTCGAACATCGAGGCGGGGATCAGGAAGAACGGCACAGCAAAGACCAGCGAACTGACAGCCATCATGACGGCGAACACCTTGGCGTTCTGATGCGGCGACAACCTGACGAGTTGTTGTTTCATGGTTGGCGCCCTCCCGCGCCTCTTGAAAAAGGAAGCGGAGACTTTGCCATCGGCACCTCACTGCGAGGAGTTTTCGCGCGATTTGTTCAGAGTGCCTTGCGCAGGTTCGCCGGTGCGATGCGCAAGGCCTCGCGGTACTTGGCCACGGTGCGTCTCGCGCATTCGATGCCCTGCTCCTTGAGCATTTCCGACACTTGGCTGTCCGACAGCGGCTTGCGCACGTCCTCGGCGCTGACGAACTGCTTGATCAGCGCGCGCACGGCAGTGCTCGACGCGTTGCCGCCGGTTTCGGTGCCGAGCGCAGAGCCGAAGAAGTATTTGAGTTCAACGGTGCCATAGGGCGTCGACATGTACTTGGCCGTCGTGACTCGGCTGATGGTCGATTCGTGCAGACCCAGTTCGTCGGCGATCTCGCGCAGCACCAGCGGGCGCATGGCGAGTTCGCCGTGGACGAAGAAGCTCTTCTGCCGCTCGACGATGGCGTTGGACACCCGCAGGATGGTGTCGAAGCGCTGCTGGATGTTCTTGATGAACCAGCGCGCCTCCTGCAGACGCTGCGACAGCGCCTGGCTGCCCTCGCCCTTGTGCTGCTTGAGCGCGCCGGCATAGATGTCGTGCACGCGCAGCCGCGGCATCACTTCGGGATTGAGCATCACGCGAAACCGTGCGCTGGTGCCCTTGCCCACGCGGGTGACGATCACGTCGGGGATCACCACGTTGCGCTCGACGTCGACGAAGCGGCGGCCCGGCTTCGGCTCCAGCGTGGCGATGAGCTGCAGCGCGGCGCGCACTTCTTCTTCGTTGCTGCGTGTGAGCGTGGCGAGCCGGCGCATGTCGCGCCGCGCCAGCAGCTCCATGGGCTGCTTGCAGATCGCCAGTGCCGTCTTGTGCACCTGCTCGTCGATCACGGCGCCCGCACGGGCCAGTGCGCGCAACTGGATCGCCAGGCATTCGCCCAGGCTGCGTGCGCCGACACCGCTCGGCTCCAGGCTCTGCAGCAGTCCGAGCGCCACCTGAAAGTGGTGGATTAGTTCGTCGAATTCGTCGTTGTTGTCACCGGCGAGGCCGGATGCCAACGCCGGGAGAGAGTCTTCGAGGTAGCCGTCGTCGTTGAGCGATTCGATCA
>JAHJOG010000241.1 GCA_018820395.1 Gammaproteobacteria bacterium
CCCGGCGGCGAGCCGCGCTTCCGCTCACTCGTCCTGGCTGCCCGGCTTGGCGTCCGTCGAGAACGAAGCCGTCGTCTGCGCGCCCTCGATGCGTGCGACATCGACGGCGAACATCGGAGCGCTGCGCAGCGCCGCATAGTTCGCCAGGCGGCGCTGTTCCTCCGCGCCATATGGATTGAAATAGTCCGAGTTCGAATCGCTCAAACCGGAGCGCCGGTACATCTCGAAGTCCGCAGCCACCTCGGCGCGGCGGGCACTGGTGGCTGGGATGCCGGCGGCGGCGACCGAGCCGACCCAGGCCTCTGCCGGCGCTTGCGACTCGACGTGCGACGCCTGCAGCTCGCGCTCGACTTCGTCGCGCGTTGAGCTGCTCGCAAAGACCGGGATCGCCGGACCGACCCAGGCTTCCGCGGGAACGGTCTGGGCCATGGCCGACGGGCCGGGAACTGCAGCGGCGCCGGCGATGACCAGTGAGGCGATGAAAGAGATTCGATGAGCGTTCATGATGGTGTCCTCGTTGCGTTCATGTGGAGCGACATTGCAACCACGAGGCCAGTGTCCGAGCCGGTCGGTTTGGAGGATGTGCGTTGACGCACAGGTCTGTTCAAATAAAAAGCCCATGCCCCAAGCCATCCGCCTCTTCCTCCTCAACATCCGCGACCTGATCGCGTCGGCCGGGCCCGTGGTGTTCATCGTCATCGGCTTGCTGATTGCGGCCTATTGGTGGCTCGACCCGCAGCCGCCCAAGCGCGTGGTGCTGGCCACGGGGCCGGCGGGGAGCGCCTATGCCGGCTTCGGCCAGCGCTATGCCGAAGCGCTCAAGGCGAACGGAATCGAGGTGGAGCTGAAGGCAACCGACGGCTCGCTCGACAACCTGAAGCTGCTGCGCAGCGGCGGTGCCGACGTGGCTTTCGTGCGTGGCGGGAGTGCCGATCCTGTGGCGGACGAAGAAGCCGGGTTGACGTCGCTGGGCAGTCTCTTCTACGAGCCGCTGTGGGTGTTCTATCGCACCGACGCGGCCCGCGCGGCGGGCCACAAGTCGGGCGAGCTGAAGCTGCTCACCGACCTCGTGCCGCTACGCATCAATGTCGACAAGCCGGGCAGCGGCGTGCCGGACATCATGGAGCAGATGTTCCGGGCCAACAAGATCGACACGGCCCAGCTGAAGCTGTCGAACCTGGAACAGAAGCCGGCCACCGAAGCACTGGAAGCCGGTCTGCTGGACGTGATCGTGCTGGCGTCCGCGCCGCAATCGCCGCTGGTGCAGCGCCTGCTGCGCGCGCAGGAGATTCGGCTCATGGCCTTCGACCAGAACGACGCGTATTCGCGGCGCTTCGCCTTCTTGCAGGCGGTGACGCTGCCGCGCGGCGTGGTCGATCTGGCTTCCGACCTGCCGCCCAAGGACATCTCGCTGCTCGCCGCCACCACGTCGCTGCTGGCGCGCGACCAGACGCATCCGGCCCTGCGGCAACTGTTCGCGCAGAGCGCGCAGACGCTGCACAGCGGGGCGGGCTGGTTCAACCAGGCGCGCGATTTTCCGAACGCGCGCACCAGCGAACTGCCGGTGAGCCCCGAGGGCGACCGCGCCATCAACGGCACGCCGCCTTTCTGGCAGCGCTATCTGCCGTTCTGGGCGAGCAACCTGGTCGAACGCATGTGGCTGGTGCTGGGTGGTCTGCTGGTATTGATGCTGCCGCTGAGCCGCGTGGTGCCGCCGCTCTATCAGTTCCGCGTACGGCGACGGGTGTTCCGCTGGTACGCACGGCTGCGCGAGATCGAGGCGAAGGTCGACGCGCGCAACGTCCAGCGAGACGCCCTGGCGCGCGAACTCGACGAACTCGATCGCGTGGTCAACAAGGTGGCGGTGCCGCTCTCTTACGCGGACGAGCTCTACGCGCTGCGCAACAACATCTTTCGCGTGCGGCAGCGCGTGCTGTCGTCCGCGACGCCAGGGCCCTCGCTCCCGCCAGCGCCGGGGCCAGCGCCGTCATCGGCGCGCCCGGCCGAGCGCTGACCGTTCGAATCCTCCCGGCGCAGAGGCCCACCCGCGCCGTCGCGACCTTCAGCGCTCGATGCGCAGGAGCTTGCCGTTGCTGCCGTCGGTCAGCACATAGAGCCAGCCGTCCGGCCCTTGCCGCACATCGCGGATTCGTTCGCCGCGGTCGGCCAGCAGGCGTTCGCGCGAAACCACGGCGTCGCCGTCGAGCGCGAGGCGCCACAGCGCGGTGCCGGCCAGCGCGCCGACGAAGACGTTGCCTTTCCACTCTGGCAGCTTGTCGCCGGTGTAGAAGGCCATGCCGCTGGGCGCGATGGACGACTTCTGCGTGCCGGGCGTCCAGGCCGAGCCGTCGCTCTTTTCCCAGTAGGCCGCCGGCTGCTCCATGCCTGCCTTGGCCGTGCCCTCGCCCACCTGCTGCACGGTGCCGTATTCCTGCCCGTAGCTGATCACCGGCCAGCCGTAGTTGCGGCCGGGCAGCGTGCGGTTGACTTCGTCGCCGCCTTGCGGGCCGTGCTCGTCGGTCCAGAGATCGCCGGTGAGTGGGTTCAGCGCGGCGCCCTGCGGGTTGCGATGCCCGTAGCTCCAGATGTGCGGCTGCGCATTGGCGGCGGCGCCGAAGGCCGGGTTGCCGGGCGCGGGCAGCCCGTCGGTGGTGATGCGCACGACCTTGCCGTTGCCGCGCGTGAGGTCCTGCGCATAGCCGCGCTGCGAATCGAGCAGGCGCTCGCCCATCGTGACGAACAGGTAGCCGTTGCGGTCGAACACCAGGCGCGAACCGAAATGCCCCGAACTTTCCACCTTGGGCGATTGCCGATAGATGACGGTCAGGTTGCTCAACGTGCGTGCATCGACATCGAGTTCGGCGCGACCGACGGCCGTTCCGTTCTGGTTGGCGTTGCCCGGATCGCGTTCGGAAAAAGTGAAGTAGATGCGGCGGTTGCCGGCAAAACCGGGATCCACCACGACGTCGAGCAGACCACCCTGCCCCGCGGTCTCCACCGCCGGCAACCCGGACACCGGGTCGGCCCCACCGTTGACTGAAGTGCCGTCGGCATTGCGCAGGCGCAGTTGTCCGCCACGCTGCGTGATCAGCATTTTTCCGTCGGGAAGAAAGGCGAGGCTCCACGGGCTGTCGAGGCCGTTCGCCACTTCGGTGACCTTGAAGCTCACGCCGGACGACGATGCTGCGCCGGATGCACCCGGCGAAGCCGCGCCACCATTCGCCGAACCTCCAGCGGGAGTGGCCGGAGCCGATCCGCCGCCCGCGCCACCGGCGGCAGTGCCCCCGGCCGCGTTCGCATTGAGCCCGAGCGCGGCGACCGACACGCTCGCGCCGCCTACACCGCCTCCACCGCCGCCGCCACAGGCCGTGGCGACCAGCACGCACGGCGTCAGAACCCATCGAATCGCATTCATCATGGCTGCTCCCGAAAAGGCCCCGACGCGCAGCACTCGGCAGCGCCAGCGAGGACGGCTTACTTCAGCGCCTTGAAGCGCATGCGGTGCGGCTTGGCGCCTTCTTCGCCCAGCCGCTTCTTCTTGTCGGCTTCGTACTCCTGGTAGTTGCCGTTGAAGAAGGTCCACTGGCTGTCGCCTTCGGCGGCCAGGATGTGCGTGGCGATGCGGTCGAGAAACCAGCGATCGTGGCTGATGACCAGCACCGAGCCGGCGAACTCGAGCAACGCATCTTCCAGCGCGCGCAGAGTCTCGACGTCGAGGTCGTTCGACGGTTCGTCGAGCATCAGCACGTTGCCGCCGGCGATCAGCGTCTTGGCCAGGTGCAGGCGTCCGCGTTCGCCGCCCGACAACGTGCCGACCTTCTTTTGCTGGTCGCCGCCGTTGAAGTTGAAGCGCCCGGCATAGGCGCGGCTGGCCATCTGGAACTTGCCGACGTTGATGATGTCGAGTCCGTTCGAGATGTCTTCCCAGACGCTCTTGTCATCGCCGAGCGCATCGCGGCTCTGGTCGACGAAAGCCATCTTGACCGTCGAGCCCACCACCACCTCGCCGCTGTCGGGGGTTTCCTTGCCGGCGATAAGCTTGAAGAGCGTGGACTTGCCGGCGCCGTTCGGTCCAATGATGCCGACGATCGCACCCGCCGGCACCTCGAAGCTCAAGTTGTCGATGAGCAGGCGGTCGCCGAAGGACTTGCTGACGTTCTTGAACTCGAAGACCTGGTTGCCGAGGCGTTCGGCCACGGGGATGAAGATCTCCAGCGTTTCATTGCGCCGCTGGTATTCGTAGTCGCTCAGTTCCTCGAAGCGGGCCAGCCGCGACTTGCTCTTGGCCTGGCGCGCCTTGGGGTTCTGGCGCGACCATTCGAGTTCTTTCTTCAGCGCCTTGGCATGGGCTTCTTCGCCCTTCTGCTCCTGCGCCAGACGCTCGCCCTTCTGTTCGAGCCAGGTGCTGTAGTTGCCCTTCCACGGGATGCCGCGGCCGCGGTCGAGTTCGAGAATCCACTCGGCCGCGTTGTCGAGAAAGTAGCGGTCGTGGGTGATGGCCACCACCGTGCCCGGAAACCGCTGCAGAAAAACCTCGAGCCATTCGACCGATTCGGCGTCCAGGTGGTTGGTCGGCTCGTCGAGCAGCAGCATGTCGGGCTTGCTCAGCAGCAAGCGGCACAGCGCGACGCGGCGCTTCTCGCCGCCAGAGAGCACGCCGATGTTGGCGTCCCAGGGCGGCAGGCGCAGCGCATCGGCGGCGATCTCGAGCTGGTGCTCGGAGTCGGTGCCCGCCGTGGCGATGATGGCTTCGAGCTCGGCCTGCTCGGCGGCCAGCGCATCGAAGTCGGCGTCTTCGGCGCCGTAGGCCACGTAGACCTCTTCGAGGCGTGCCTTGGCGGCATAGACCGCGCCCATGGCTTCCTCGACCGATTCGCGCACCGTGTGCTCGGGGTTGAGCTTGGGTTCCTGCTCGAGGTAGCCGATGGTGAGTCCGGGCATCGGCAGCGCCTCGCCCTCGATCTCCTTGTCGATGCCGGCCATGATCTTCAGGAGCGACGACTTGCCCGACCCGTTGAGGCCGAGCACACCGATCTTGGCGCCCGGAAAGAATGAAAGCGAAATGTCCTTCAAGATCTGCCGCTTGGGCGGCACGGTCTTGCTGACCTTGTTCATGGTGTAGACGTACTGGGCCATGGTGCTATTTGGGTGCGATGAGCTTCAACTTTGGAAAATAGGTGCGGTATCTCGCCTTGTCGCGAGATACCAGCGTGTAGCCCATGGTCTGGGCATGGGCGCCGATATAGAAGTCCGGCAAGGGTGATCGTTTGACTCCGCCAGCCGCACGGTACTTCATGAATGCCTTGCCGGCCAGCAGAGCCGCCTCGAAGGGCAGATGATGACGCGCATAGATGCGCTGCGGGAAGGCGGCCTCCATTTGACTCTCATTGCTGTAGTGACAAGACACCTCGGCAAAGATGACTGCGTTGATGGCGAGCCTTCCCTTTCGCGCGCAGTTGGCGAGCTGGGTCGATGACCAATCCTGCCATTCCGGATCCGACTTGGCGATGTCCAGCAGGACATTGCTGTCGATCATGAAGACCGGGGCCTGCTTATCGCTCGCCACGCGTCGCTTCCATCCATTCGTCGGTGGACATTTCGAGGTTGGCGGTGGCGCTTCCACGCAGCAGGGCAAGCGCTTCTTCGGCAACCGAAAGCTTGGTTTGCCGCGTCGGCCGCAGGACGATCTGCTTGTCGCGGTATTCGAACTCCACCTCGTCGTACGGCTTGAGGCCGGCGAGCTCGCGGATGTTCTGCGGGATGGTGACCTGACCTTTCGAGGTGAGTCTCACACTGTCCTCCTGGTAATACTGTGAAAGTAAGAGTCTACGCCACGCCGGGTCGCCAAACGGAGGCGCGAGACGAGCATCCACGCGACTCGTGCGACAATCGGGCCTGCTGTCGGGTCCAGTTGTCCGCAGCACCGGCTCTCCGCCGGGGACGAAGACGGCCCTCCACGGGCTTTCGGGCTCCTCTCCTGACCCAGATCTGCCTTGACTGGCCCGACGTCTCCAAGACGCCTGGGCGGGCCGATTCCACCGCGCCGTGTAGGGCGCATATTGAACTCAATGACCTTTGATGATCTGAAGCTGGCTCCTGCCATCTTGAAAGCCGTGCACGAGCAGGGCTACGAAACCCCCACCCCCATCCAGGCCCAGGCCATCCCCGCAGTGCTCGACGGGCACGATCTTCTCGGCGGCGCGCAGACCGGCACCGGCAAGACGGCCGCCTTCACCCTGCCCATGCTGCACAAGCTCACCATGAGCCGCAGTGCCGTCAACAAGTTCGGCGGCACCGGCATCCGGGCACTGGTGCTCACGCCCACCCGCGAACTCGCGGCGCAGGTCGAGGAATCGATCCGCACCTATGGCAAGTATCTGCAGCTGAGCTCTACCGTCATCTTCGGCGGCGTCGGCATGAACCCGCAGATCAGCAAGCTCAAGAGCGGCGTCGACCTGCTGGTGGCCACGCCCGGCCGACTGCTCGATCTGCAGCAGCAGGGCATGCTCGACCTGTCGCAGGTGCAGATGCTGGTGCTCGACGAAGCCGATCGCATGCTCGACATGGGCTTCATTCACGACGTGAAGAAGATCCTGGCGCTGGTGCCCAACGAGAAGCAGAGCCTGTTGTTCTCGGCCACCTTCAGCGACGAGATCCGCGAGCTGGCGGCCACGCTGCTCAAGAACCCGCAGAGCATCCAGGTGACGCCGCGCAACACCACGGTCGAGCGCATCGCCCAGGTGATCCACCCCGTGGGCCGCGGCAAGAAGAAGGCCCTGCTCGCCCACCTGATCGGCGAGAACAACTGGAGCCAGGTGCTGGTGTTCACGCGCACCAAGTTCGGTGCGAACAGCGTGGCCGAGTTCCTTACCAAGAACGGCATCGAAGCCATGGCGCTGCACGGCAACAAGAGCCAGACCGCGCGCACCCAGGCGCTGGCCGGCTTCAAGAGCGGCGACATCCGGGCGCTGGTCGCCACCGACATCGCGGCTCGCGGCATCGACATCGACGAGCTGCCGCACGTCGTGAACTACGAGATCCCCAACGTCAGCGAAGACTACGTGCACCGGATCGGCCGCACGGGCCGTGCGGGCTCCAGCGGTGAAGCGGTCAGCCTGGTGTGCCTCGACGAAGAAGGCTTCATGCAGGACATCGCGCGCTTCACGCGACAAGAAATCCCCGTCAAGATCATCGAAGGCTTCGGCCCCGAAGAAGGCGAACGCGCCGAGCCGATCGCCATGGGCCGCCAGACCATCTGGGGCGGCGCAGGCCGGGCTCCCGGCCGCGAAGTGATGCAGGCCGCGGCCAAGGCGGCACGGCAGGAAATGATGCTGCGCATCCGTGACAACAAGGCCGGCCAGGGCGAACGCGGCGGCAACGGGGGCGGCAATGGCGGCGGCCAGGGCGGACAGCGCCGCTCCGGTGGCCAGCCGGCTGCGGCCGGCC
>JAHJOG010000242.1 GCA_018820395.1 Gammaproteobacteria bacterium
ATGGCGAAGGCATAGGTCGAGAGCTCGAAGCTTTCGAACACGGTGACCTTCAACAGCGCGCGGAACACGACGTCGAGCGCGATCAGCACCGCGCTGCACAGCAGGACGAAGCCACCGGCCCAGGCGAAAACCCGGGACACCGACGTGCAGGCGCTAATCAGTTTGTTCATGTTCGCTGCTTTGGTCTTGGTCATGTTAACCGGACAAATTCATGACAACAAGGAGGAAGTCCCGATGCTGTGGGCTCGCGCCGCTGGGCCCGAACCTGAAGCGTTTTCACTTGCAATAAGGGTGCCAAGCCGGAGTTGCGGCTTCGCGGCAGCGGTGCGCGGGCGTGCCGCGGCGGCCGAGTCCGTGCCGGCATCTTCACGCACGTACGCAAAGATGTACGGACATATTGAGGATGCCCACCCCGCGTCACCGGCGAGGCCGGCCGCAATGTTCAGGGCCCGGCGGCGTGCCCCGCGTCGTGCGCACTGCCGTGCTTGGAAACGTGCGCCTCGGCGATCACCCCCAGCTCGCGCAGCTTGGCGATGGCGGCATCGTCGAAGCCGGCATCGCGCAGCAAGGCGTCGGTATGCTCGCCCATGCCGGGCGCCGCACGGTTCGGCAGCGCCACGCCTTCGATGCGCAGCGGGTTGGCGAGCAGGCGCGCCGAGCGGCCGTCGCCATACGCGTAGTCGACCACGCCGCCGCGCTCCGCGACGAAGGGGTTGTCCAGCGCCTGGGCCACGTCGAACACCGGCGCCACCGGCACGCGGCCCGACAGGCGATCGATCCACGTCTGCGTCGGTGCTTCCATCAGCGCCGCATCGAGCAACTCGGTGACGAGCCCGCGATGCTTCAGCCGCGCCGCGAAGTCGCACAGGCGCGGGTCGTCGACCCATTCCGGGTGGCCGAGCGCGTTGGCCAGCAGCGGCCAGAACTTCTCCTTGTTGCACATGATGAAGAGCCAGCCGTCCTGCGTGCGGTAGAGCTGGCTCGGCACCAGGCTCGGATGCCCGCTGCGCGCGGTGCGCCCGGTGACCGTGCCGGCATTGAGATACCACGCGCCGGGGTAGTTGAGGTTGTGCAGCGCCACGTCGAAGAGCGAGGTGTCGATGTCGGTGCCGATGCCGGTTTCGCGCGCGCGAATCACACCGGCCAAGAGGCCGAAGGCCGCCGCCAACCCGGTCATCAGATCGACGATCGACAGTCCGTAGCGCGTGGGCGGGCCATCGGGCTCGCCCGTGACGGTCATGTGGCCGGTCTCGGCCTGCATCAGGTAGTCGTAGCCGGGCCACGACGCGCGCGAGCCGCTGCGCCCGTAGGCCGAGAGATGCGCGCAGACGATGCGCGGGTTGGCTTCGCAGAGCGCCGCGTAGTGCACGCCCAGCTTGGCCGGCAAATCGCCGCGCAGGTTGTCGAGCACCGCGTCGGCGCCGGCCACAAGGCGGCGGAACACCGCCTGCCCCTCGGGGTGCTTGAGGTCGAGCGTGAGGCTCTTCTTGTTGCGGTTGAAGGTCTGGAAGAAATGCGAATCTTCCGGGCCGAAGAAGTGCGGCCCGACATGGCGGCCGACGTCGCCGCCGTCCTTGTGGTTCTCGATCTTCACGACCTCCGCGCCCAGGTCCGCCAGGTAAGAAGTGCCGAAGGGGCCGGCGCCGTACTGCTCGACCGCCAGCACGCGCAGGCCGGCCAGCGGCAACGAAGAATTCTCGGGGGTCATGCGGGGACTCCGGTGCGGGCACTGCGGTGGGCCGTGAAGGCGGAAGGGGCGGTGGCGAGCAGGCTTTCGAGCGCGAGCACCGGCCGCCGCGGATCGGCGTCGAGCACGCGTTCGCACACGGTGCGCGCATGCTCGGGCGTGAAATGCAGCGACGCGTTGTCCATGAACTTGGCGCGCACCTCGTCGTTCGACAGCGGCCTTTCGGCATGGCCGCGGTTGACCGCCTCGCGCTGGCGAAGCTCGGTGCCGTCGTCGAGCCGCACGCGGACTTCGCCGCTGTAGTGGCGCGGGTAGGTGGCATCCGGGTCCACGCGGCAGCTCACGCGGTCCATGAGCGCGAGCACCTCGGCTTCGCGCAGGGCTGCGGGCAGCAGCTCCTGCAGGCCGACCCGTCCGCGCAGCAGGCCGCTGGCCACGGCATAGGGCACGCTGAACTTGGCTTCGTAGTCGGTCTGCGGGCGGCGCTTGGCCTCGATGGGGTCGCACACCACGGGCATCGTGCCTTCGGGCATCAGCACCTCGATGGATGCGATGCGGCCGGGCGTCACGCCCTGCGAACGCAAGGCGATCGCGGCATCGGCAGCGGCATGGACGAAGTGGCACATCGGAAAGGGCTTGATCGCGATGTTCTCCAGCTCCCACGCGCCGACCTGCCCTCCGCCCGGCAACCCGGCCGAGCCGAGGGACAGGTCGGGGCCGGACCCGGCGCCGCTCCCCAGGTAGCTCTTGAAGAGTCCGTAGCGGCCGGTGTAGGGCGCGTCGGGCGCGGGGATGTCGTGGCGGGCCAGGCTGGCCGCCTGATAGCCGGCCTGCGCGGCCCAGCCCGGGTGCAGACGCTTGGTCCACGCACCGTCTTCGAGAAACTGCAGGCTGCCGCTAGCCATCGACAACGCGATGCCTTGCGCACCGACCAGTTGCCGGGCGTCGAGGCCGATCAGGCGCCCGGTCGCGAGCGCGCAGGCGAAGGCACCCACCACGCCGGTCGGATGAAAGCCTTGCGCATGCAGGCCGCCGCGCGCCACGCTCGCGATGCGCGCACCCGATTCGAGGCCGGCCACGTAGGCCGACAGCAGCTCGCCCATGCTCGCTCCGCGCGACGCGGCAACGGCCAGCACGGCCGGCAGCACGCTGACGCTCAGGTGAATGACGCCCGCCATGTGCGTGTCGTCGTAGTCCAGGCCATGGGCCAGCACGCCGTTGAGCATCATCGCGTCGCGCAGCGGCAGCCGGTCGGCAAAGCCGATCACGCCGCGGCCGCCGTGCCCGGCTCCGGAACTGGTGGCCGCGGTGGCATCGGCACCGGCCAGGTCGCGCACCGCTGTCGCGTAGCGGCTCGCGAAGTCTTCGCCGCGCGCAGCCATCGCGCAGCCGATCGCGTCGAGCATCAGGTGGCGCGCGCGCTCGGCGATGGCTGCCGGGATCGACTCGCCCTGGAGGCCAAAGGCGAATTCCGCGAGCGCGCTCGCGATCGGATCTGCCGCGCCGTGCGCAGCGGTGAGATCTACCGCGCGGTGCGTGGCGCTCTTCGTGACTTCTTTCATTCGACCTTGGCTCCCGATGCCTTGACGGCACTGCTCCACTTGCCGATCTCGACCTTCAGAAACTTGCCCAACTGATCGGGCGACATCACCATCGGCTCGGCGCCCTGGGCCAGGAAGTACTGCTTGACCTCGGGGCTCTCGAGCGCCTTGTTGATCTCGGCATTGAGCTTCTTGACGATGGCGTCCGGCGTGTGGGCCGGCGCCATGATCGCGACCCACGGCACCCCGCTGAAGCCGGGGTAGCCGGATTCCGCGATGGTCGGCAGCTCGGGCGCGGCGGTGATGCGCGACACGGTGCTCACGCCCAGCGCCCGCATCCGGCCCTGCCGGACGAAAGGCAGCGCGGCGGTGGTGGTTTCGAACATCACCTGCACCTGGCCGCTCGCCAGGTCGGTGAGCGCGGGCGGTCCGCCCTTGTAGGGCACGTGGGTCAGCTGGATGTTGGCGGCCGAGCGGAACATTTCCATCACCAGATGGTTCGTCACGCCCTGCCCGCCCGAGGCGTAGTTGACTTCACCGGGATGAGCGCGCGCGTAGTCGACCAGCTCCTTCACGCTCTTGGGTGGAAAGGACGGGTTGACGATCAGCACCAACGGCACCGACGCGATGCCCGCCACCGGCACGAAGTCCTTCTCCGGATCGTAGGGCAGCTTGCTGTAGAGGCCGGGGTTGACGGCGAGTGGCCCGCTCGAGCTCAGCAGCAGCGTGTAGCCGTCCGGCGGTGCCTGCATGACCGCCTGGGTGGCGATGATGCCGGCGGCGCCGGGCTTGTTGTCGACGTAGAACTGCTGGCCGGTCGATTCCTGCAGCCGGGCCATGACCGCGCGGCCCAGCACGTCGGTGGCCTGCCCAGGCGGAAAGCCGGCAACCACGCGGACCGGCTTGGTCGGATAGGTCTGGGCCACGGCAGCCGGCGCCACTGCCATCGCCGCCAGGACGACGGCGCCCCAGAGGGCTTTTGCCAATGATTTCATGATGTCTCCATTTGTGCGGACAAATGTAGACCGGCAGGTGGGCCGCTGTCAATCGGAAATGGCGCGGCCCCTGCCCCGGAGGGGGCAAGGCGGCTTCGACGACGAAAGACCGCGCTACTTGCGCAGGTGCATGCGGTAGCTGAAGCGGTCGCTCGGATGGATGTTGTCCGCGACTTCGAGCAACTGGCCGTTCTCGCCGAAATAGCGGCGAATGATGCGCAGCGCGGGCGTGCCCGGTTGGGCGCCCAGGTTCGCCGCGTCGTCGGCATCGAGTACCACGCCTTGCAGTTCCTGCTCGACGCGCTGGATCGGCATGGCGTATTCGCGCTCGATCAGCGCGTACACGGCCGACTTGCGTTCCCTGAGACGCGTCTCGATGCCCTTCAGCACCGGGTTGAGGTAGATGCGGGTGATGCAGATCGCCCGCGCCGGCGGGCGCGACGCGTCGTCGACGGCGCTGTCGGTGACCCGCACGCCCATCGCGTAGATCCATTCCTGCCCGGCCGCGTCGACGCCGAATTCCTTGGCGAGCGATTTGCCGAGGGCCAGCTTGCCGATGAAGACCAGCCGGAGCTGCGTGTCGATCGCGTACTGGAAGAGGTCGTTGACCGACGACGCATCGTGCATGTAGCGGGCTTCGTCCGGCAGCGCCACCACCACCGTACCGACCCGCGGCCGGCGCGTGACCAGCCCGGCGACCGACAGCACGCGCACCGCCTCGCGCGCGGTGAAGCGGCTGATCTTGAACTGCTCGCACAGCTCCAGCTCGGTCGGCAGGCGAGCACCGATCGGATAGCTGCCGTCGGCGATGGCCCGCTTGAGTTCACCGGCGATCTGCAGATAGCGGGGCTGGCTGCCGGCCGGGGCGCTTTCGGGGGCGCTCGCCGGCGTGCGGGAGCGCGCGGGCGCCGGCTTCTTCGGCTTCGGCGCGGTGGGTTCTTTCCTGACCTTCTTCATCGGGCAGATTGGAGCACAAGCCCCTCGATCGTGCGTTTTGATCTAACATGTCCGGACCAATTTTCAATCGCCGATTTCCAATCCCGACTCACGCACGCATGCAGAAGACCGAGATCGAAGCGCTGGACTGGCGCGCCTGGCTGCGCCCTGGAGACCGCATCGCCTGCTCGCACATGAGTGCCGAGCCGGCCGCCCTGCTGCGCTCGCTCGCCGAGCGGCTGCCCTACCCCGAGCCTTTCGACATCTTCCTGGGTGCGCCCTTCGGCGACGCGGCGGCCGCGATGCCGCCGCAGGTCCGGCTCACCACCTTGGGCGGCATGGGTACTGCGGGGGCGATGGGGCGCAAGCGCCGCCTGCGCATTTCGAACGCGCCGTACTCGCGCGGCGGCCGGCTCTTCAGCGAAGACATCGAGTCCTGCGACGTCGCGCTGGTGAGCCTGGCCCGCGCGCCCGATGGCCGGCTGATGCTGGGCGCATCGCACGGCTTCATCATCGAAGCCGCACGCCGCGCGCGCTGCGTCGTGGCCGAAGTCAACGCGCGTGCGCCGGCCATTGCGGGTGCCACTTGGCCGGACGACTTGCCGATCCACGCGATGACCGAGGTCGACGAGCCCCTGCCCGCGAGCCCCGACGGCCGCATCGCGCCGGCGGACGCGCACATTGCACAGCGCATCGCCGGGCTGGTCGAAGACGGCGCCTGCCTGCAGGTCGGCATCGGCGCGCTCGCCTCGGCGGTGCTCGGCGATCTGCGCCAGCACCGCGGGCTCGGCGTGCACAGCGGGATGTGGAGCCCGGCCATGCGCGCGCTGGTCGAATGCGGCGCCATCGACAACAGCCGCAAGCCGATCGACACGGGCGTTTCGGTGATCGGCTGTGCGTACGGCGACGCGGCCTTGTATGCCGCCGCAGACGGCGACCCGGCCCTGTGCCTGCGGCCGCCCGACTATACCCACGAAGCATCCGTACTCGCGCGGCTCGACCACCTGGCCGCGATCAACAGCGCGCTCGAGGTCGACCTCCTCGGCCAGGCCAATGCCGAAGCCGTGCTCGCAGCGGACGGCAGCTGGCGGCAGGTGGGTGCCGTCGGCGGGCTCAACGACTTCGTGCGCGGCGCGCGGCAGGCTCGCGGCGGCAAGGCCGTCGTCGCGCTGCACGCCCGTGCGGGCAACGGAACGCCGCGCATCGTGTCGCGACTCGGCGGGCCGGCGACGGTCGCGGCCTGCGACGCCGACATTGTGGTGACCGAATTCGGCGTGGCCCACCTGCGCGACGCCTCGCTGGACGAACGGGCCGAGCGGATGATCGCGATCGCCCACCCCGAAGACCGCGACGCGCTGCAGGCCGACGCGCGGCGGCTCGGACTCATCCGCTGAGGCCACCAGTACACGGTATGCACGGTATGCACGGTATGCACGGTGAAAAGGCCATGAACCCGAAAGCACTCGCCTTGACGCTCGGGAACCTCGACATCATAATTGTCCAGACAAAATGAGCATTGCCAACACTCCTCCTGAAACGCGCAACACCGCTGGCCATCGGGCGGCGGTGTCGTTCCCCCGCTCGATGCTGTTCGTGTCGGGCGAAAAGCCCGAACGCTTCGACAAGGCGATGGCAGCCGGCGCCGACGTGGTCTGCATCGACCTCGAAGACGCGGTCGCGCACACGCTGAAGGAAGAAGCCCGCCGGGCCGTGCTCAAATGGCTGTCGGCACGACCCGCACGCGCCGCCGGCACCGGGCCCGAAGTGGCCTTGCGGATCAACGCCGTGCGCACGCTCCACGGCCTGCGGGACATCCTCGCCCTGGCCGCGGCCGCCGACGTGCGGCTCGACTGGCTGCTGGTGCCCAAGACCGAATGCGACACCGAGATCGCGTGCATCGACGCATGGCTCGGCGATGCCCGCGGCAAGGGCGGGGCCGCGACGGTGGCACTCATCGAAACCCCGCTCGGCATCGAGCGGGCCGCGCGCATCGCCGCAGCCGGCGGCAGCCTCGCGGCGCTGATGCTGGGCGGTGCGGACCTGTCAGCCGAACTCGACGCGCAGTTCGGCTGGGCCGGGCTGGCGCATGCCCGCGGTCGGCTGGTGAACGCGGCCAAGTCGTGCGGCCTGCAAGCCTGGGACGTGCCGCACATCGAGCTCGACAACGCCGAAGGCCTCGCCGAGGAAACCC
>JAHJOG010000243.1 GCA_018820395.1 Gammaproteobacteria bacterium
CATCATGGACCATCGCTGTCCGCACCGCTGGGCGTCGCTTTTCCTCGGCCGCAACGAACAGGGAGGATTGCGCTGCGTCTATCACGGCTGGAAGTTCGACGTCGACGGTGCCTGCCTCGACATGCCCAACATGCCCGAGCACCGCGATTTCAAGGCCCGCGTCCGTGCCAAGGCCTACCGCACGGCAGAGCGCAACGGCCTCATCTGGGTCTACATGGGGGCCGACCAGGCCTCGCCACCGCCGCTGCCGCGCATCGAAGCCAACATGATCGAAGGCGCCGAGATCTGGTGCCTGCAACGCGAGTGCAACTGGCTGCAGGCGCTCGAAGGCGACATCGACACTTCACACGTCGGCTTCCTGCACGCCGGTTCGCTCGGCCCGGACGACCTGGCCGACGACCACCCCATGCGCCCGACCGTCCTCAACCGCGCGCCCGAATACGAGGTGCGCGCGACCGACTGGGGCGCCATGTACGGCGGCTTCCGCGACAACGACGACGGCCGCAAGTCGTGGCGGGTCGCGCAGTTCATGTACCCGTTCTGGACCCAGACGCCCAACACGCGCTTCGCCACCCGCGCCATCGCGCGGGCCTGGGTCCCGATGGACGACCACCACAGCATGCTCTTCGACATCACCGGCGGCGTGGACGACGGCAATCCGGCCTACAACAGCCGGCGCAAATCCGGCGAGCCCCTGTTCGAGAAGTTCCACTACGCGCCGCCGACTTCGGACTGGTTCGGTCGTTGGCGGTGCCGGGACGGCGAGCACAACGACTGGGGCATCGACCGCGATTCGCAACGCAGCGGCCAGCAGTTCACCGGCATCGCCAACATCACGATCCAGGACCAGGCCGTCACCGAGAGCATGGGTCCGGTCACGGACCACGCGGCCGAGCACCTCGCGCCGAGCGACCAGATGATCGCGCGCACGCGCCGGTTGCTGCTGAACGCAGCGCGCGCCTGGCGCGAGCGCGGCGCCACGCCGCCCGGAGCGCAGCAGCCCGAGGTCTATTTCGGCGCGCGCTCCGGCACCTTCCTCGACGCGCCCGGCTCCACGCTGGACGCCGCGTATGCATCGCAGCTCGACAAGGCACGGCGATGGGCATGACGGACGGCGCGGCCTCCCCCGCATTCGGCTTCCGCTTCGACGGCAAGGCGTGTCTGGTGACCGGCGCGGGCCGAAGCGTCGGCGAAGTCATCGCGCGCCAGTTCCATGCGGCGGGCGCACGCGTGGCGGTGAGCGACCTCGACGCCGCTGCGGCCGAATCGGTCGCGCGTTCGCTGGACCGCAGCGGCGCGACCGCCATGGCGCTCGAACTGGACGTGCGCCGCAAGGACCACTTCGAGGCCGCACGCGACGCGATGGCCAGCGCCTGGGGCCGGGTCGACATCGTCGTCAACAACGCCGGGCATGCCAAACGCACGCCCACGCAGGACATCTCGGTGGAGGAGTTCGACGACATCGTGGCCATCAACATGCGCAGCGTGTTCCTGAGCTGCCAGGTGTTCGGCGAACACATGCGCGCCAACGGGCAGGGCCGCATCGTCAACGTGACGTCGCTGGCCGGCCAGAACGGCGGTACCGTCGCCAGCGCGCATTACTCCGCGGCGAAGGCCGGCGCGATCATGCTGAGCAAATACTTCGCCCTGCAACTCGCAGGAAGCGGCGTGGTGGTGAACGCGATTTCGCCGGGCCCCATCGCCACGGCCAAGCAGCGCCTGTCGGCCGAGCAGATCGCGCGGGTCGAATCGCTGGTGCCGGTGCACCGCTTTTCGGAGGCCAGCGAGATTGCCGCAGCGGTCGGCCTGCTGGCGTCCGACCAGGGCGGCTTCATCGTGGGCGCCACGCTGGACATCAACGGCGGCCTCCTGATGCGCTGAGGCCCCACGATGAATCCGCTAGCGAGAACGCGCAGGCTTCGATGCCTTGTCCGCCAGCAGATTGCTCCAGTAGTCACGCGCGCGGTTCATGTGCCGCAGGATCAGCGCCTGTGCCTTGTCGGCGTCGCGACGCTGGATGTACGACACCAGCTTGCGGTGTTCGCGCGCCGAGGCCAGGCCGTGGTCGTGGTCGGAGAACAGCACCTCGCGCCGCCGCGCAGTGAAACGGTAGAACGCGTTGAGAACGCGCACCAGCACCGAGTTGTGCGTGGCATCGACCAGCGCGATGTGGAACTCGGTGTCGACCTTGGCGATGTTGCCGCGCTGCGCAAGGACTTCATCGGTGCGCTGCAGGATCACGGCGAGGCGGGCCAGGTCGTCGTCGGTGCGGCGCTCGCAGGCGAGGCGCGCGGACAGCGCCTCGAGATGCTCGCGCACTTCCATCGTCTCGGCGATCTCGGTCGGCGTCGGCGTCGCGCCCATGTCGGCCATCATGACCAGCGCCTCGAAGCTGCTCTCGCGCTCCATGTGGCGCAGATAGATGCCGGAGTTCGGCCGCGATTCGACCATGCGCAGCGTGGCAAGCGTCGCGAGCGCCTCGCGCACCGCGTTGCGCCCGGTGCCCAGGCGCTCCGCCAGGTCGCGCTCGGACGGCAGGCGATCGCCCGGTTGCAGTCGGCGTTCCTTCAGGTAATCGAGGATGCCCGCGATCACGGCAGAAGAGCCGGAAAGTGCGTCGGCGTGGGCGAGTTCGGCAGTCATGTGAGAGAGATCCGCAGCGGGTCGGCGGCCTTGACGATCGTACACGCAGGCCGCTTGCCGTTGCCAAGAACAAGTGAGTCATTCTAGAATTGGCCCAACCACTTTGGCAAACCACTTTGGCAAACCAAACAACACCCACCTACCTCGATAGACCATGACCTCCCACGAAGACAACGAAACGCTCGTGCGGGTCGGCCCCGGCACGCCGATGGGCCAACTCATGCGGCAATACTGGCTCCCGTTCCTCACATCCGAAGACGTCGAGCCCGACGGCCAGCCGCACCGCGTGCGGCTTCTGGGCGAAGACCTCGTGGCCTTTCGCGACAGCGCAGGCAACGTGGGCCTGGTGGACCACGCCTGCCCGCACCGCGGCGCACCGATGGTGTTCGCGCGGGTGGAAGACGGCGGCATCCGCTGCATCTACCACGGCTGGAAGTTCGACGTCACCGGCCGATGCCAGGACATGCCGGCCGAGCCGGCCAACTCGCCGATGCGCAGCCGCGTGGGCATCCAGGCCTACCCCGTGCGCGAGCGGAACGGCGTGCTGTGGACCTACATGGGCCCGGCGGGCGATCCGCCGCCCTTGCCCGAACTCGAATGGAACCTGGTGCCCGAATCGCATTGCGTGGTGACGCTGCGCGTGCAGGAATGCAACTGGCTGCAGGCGCTGGAAGGCGAGGTCGATTCGGCGCACGCCGCGATCCTGCATGGGCGCCGCAACGGCAGCACCATCACGCAATGGCGGCAGGGACAGGACCTCACGCCCAGCTTCGAGATCCAGCCGCACGAGGCCGGCATCAGCATCGCGGCGCGGCGCAAGGACGGCGAAGAGCGCAACTACGTGCGCGTCAATCAGTTCCTCATGCCCTTCTGGACGCTGGTGCCGCCGCAGACGCAATATCCCGAGCTCAGCGGCCACGCGTGGGTGCCGATCGACGACCACCACACCCTGGCGCTGATGTTCTCGTACACGCCCGACCAGCCCTTCTACGAGAAGTCGCGCAAGCTGTTCAAGGAAGGCTACAAGGGGCGCGAGACGGGTCATCATTCCGAGGTCGCCTATGCACCGCGTCCGGTCACCGAGCCCTTCCCCAAGTACTGGAGCCGCTTCACGCGCGCCAATGGCTACGAGTACGACTACGCCACCGGCATGCCCGGTCTGTGGCTGGAAGACGCGGCCTGCCAGTCGGGCGTGATGCCGATCTACGACCGCAGCCGCGAGCACCTGGGCACCACCGACAGCGGCATCGCCCGCGTGCGCCGCATGTTGCTGGACAACGCCAAGAAGCTGGCCCAGGGCACGGCCGCGCCGGCCGTTGGCGCCGCACCCTCCGCGTTCATGGTGCGCGCCATTTCCATCACCATTCCCGCCGGAGCGGATTGGGCCGAACTGGGCCGCGACTTCATGAAGGCCGAGCTTGGAAAAGGATTCGGGTACACGCCGTGAGCGACGCGGTCACCGAGCTTCGGCTGCGCCAGGTGCGCCTGGAAGCCGAAGGCATCTGCTCGTACGAGTTCGTCGCGCGGGCCGGCGGCCTACTGCCGCCGTTCACTGCCGGAGCGCACGTCGACCTGCACCTGCCCGAAGGGCGCATCCGCAGCTATTCGCTGGCCAACGCGCCGGACGACCGCGAGCGTTATCTCGTCGCGGTCCAGCGCGAAGAAGCGGGCCGCGGCGGGTCGGCATGGATGCACGACACCGTGCGAGTGGGCCAGGTCGTCACCGCGGGCGCGCCCCTGAACGATTTCGTGCTCGACGAGTCGGCGGAACATTCGGTCTTCATCGCAGGAGGCATCGGCATCACGCCGATCCTGTCGATGATCGCTCGGCTCGATGCGCTGGGCCGGTCCTGGCGCCTGCACTACGCGAGCCGCTCACCGGAGTTCACGGCCTTCATGCCCCGACTCGAAGAGCTCGACCGGGGACGCGGTCGCGTCGACCACTGTTTCGGCTCGGACCGGGCCGAAAGGCTGGACATCGACGGCATCGTCGCGCGCGCCGATGCGGCGACGCATCTGTATGTCTGCGGGCCCACGCGCATGATCGATGCCTTCGTCGAGGCTGGGCGCACCCGGCCGCCGTCGACGATGCATCTCGAGCGCTTCACCGCCGCCGAGGCGCCGGCCGTCGACGGCGGCTACACGGTGGTGCTGCACAAAAGCGGAAAGCGCTTGCCCGTGCCGCCGGGCAAGACGCTGCTCGACACGCTGCTCGACGACGACGTGCCCGTGCCCTACGCGTGTTCCAACGGCATCTGCGGCACCTGCCTGACGCGGGTACTGGCCGGAACCCCCGACCACCGCGATGAATTTCTCGGCGACGAGGGGCGCCGGTCCGGCGACTGCATGCTGGTCTGCTGCTCCGGGTCGCTCACGCCCGAACTCGTCCTCGACCTCTGACCTAACGACAGGCCCACATGCTGGACAACTTCCAAAACGAATTCCCCGACCACACGCCGCGTTCCCCCGGCGCGCCCCACCCGCTCGATGGCGTGCGGGTGGTGGATTTCTCTCACTTCATCGCCGGCCCGCTGGCGACGATGATCCTGGCCGACATGGGGGCGGAGGTCATCAAGGTCGAGGCACCCGGCCGCGGCGACGATCTGCGGCGCTATCCGCCGCTGCATCCGCAGCTCGACCAGGGCGCGCCCTTCGTCTGGAGCAACCGCAACAAGAAGAGCGTGGCGCTGAACCTCAAGTCCCCCGAGGGCCTGGCCCTGGCGCGCGAACTCATCGCCAAGGCCGACGTGGTGGTGGAGAATTTTTCGTCCGGCGTCATGACGCGACTGGGGCTCGACCACGAAGCCTGCCTGGCGGCCAACCCACGCCTCGTCTACTGCTCGGTGGCGGCGTACAGCCGCGACGGTGCCTTTGCCGACCGGCTCGGCTTCGATCCGATCGCGCAGGCCGAAAGCGGCTTCGTGTCGATGAACGGCTACCCCGACCGCGAGGGCGTGCGCGCCCTGTCGCCGGTGATGGACATCAGCACGGCCATGATGGTGGGCAACGCGGTGATGGGCGCGCTGCTCTCGCGCGAGCGCACCGGCCGCGGGCAGCGTGTGGAAGTGTCCTTGTTCGACACGGCCGTGTTCATGACGGGCTATGCGTCGATGCAGACGCTCTTCACCGGCAACGACCCGCAGCGAAGCGGCAACACCAGCCCGGACACCTGCCCGTCCGGCGCATTTCACGCCAGCGATCGCACCTTCTACATCAACAGCGGCAACGACAACATCTTCCAGCGGCTGATGACGCAGGTGCTGGAGCGTCCCGAAGTGGCGGCCGATCCCGACTACGCGACAGGCCCGCTGCGCACCCGCCATCGCGAGCGCCTGTTCGCCCTGCTCGATGACGCCTTCGGCCGCGAGGACTGGGCGCACTGGCAGGCCCGCATGCGCGCGGCCGGCGTGCCGTGCGGCCTGGTGCGCACGGTCGGCGAGGCGATCCGCTCGCCCGAGGCGCGCGACCACGCGCTGGTGACCCGCATCCCGCACCCGGTGCTCGGCTGGGTGCCGAACGTGCGCCTGCCGATCCGCTACGACGGCACGCCCATCGCCGATCCGGTGGCCGCACCTTCGGTGGGCCAGCACACGCGCGAAGTGCTGCGCGACGTGCTCGGCCTCTCCGAGGAGCGCCTCGACGCACTGGCCGGCCAAGAAGCCTTCGGAGCCGCACCGGCGGCCCGGGCTTCCGCGACGGTGGTGGCGCCAGCCGAAAGCTGACGTGCGACCCGCCGAAAACCAGCACCCATCCGCGCCTGTTTTATCGATCCCCCAATAGCAAGGAGACACCCATGACCGTCCGTACCCGCCGCCACGCCCTGAAGCTGCTGGCCGCCACCTGCGCCGCCGCCAGCATGTCGCTGCCTGCCTGGGCGCAAGACCCCTTTCCGTCGAAGCTGATCCGCATCGTGGTGCCCTACCCGGCCGGTGGCACGACCGACCAGCTGGCCCGCGCCGTCGCGCAGCCGATGAGCGACATGCTCGGCCAGCCGGTGATCGTCGAGAACAAGCCCGGCGCGGGCGGCACGCTGGGCGCCGACTACGTGGCCAAGCAGCCGGCCGACGGCTACACGCTGCTCTTCGGCAACAGCGGGCCGAGCGCGACGGCGTCGCTGATGCGCAAGCTGCCCTACGACATCCACAAGGACTTCCGCCCGCTGTCGGGCGTGGTCAAGGTGCCGCTGATCCTTGCCGTGCCGGCCAACTCGCCGCACAAGTCCGTCGGCGAGTTCGTCGCCTGGGCTCGTTCCGAAGGCACCAAGCTCAACTACGGTTCGACCGGCGTGGGCGGCAGTTCGCATCTCGCGAGCGAATACTTCAACGACCTCGCCGGCACGAAGTTTCAGCACATTCCCTATTCGGGCGGTGCGCCGCTGGTGACCGCCTTCGCCGGCGGCCAGGTCCAGATGGCCTTCGTCACCGGACTCGACGGCGCGGGCATGGTGCAGGCGGGCAAGATCAAGTATCTGGCCGTGGCTTCGCCCAAACGCACCGACGTGCTGCCGGGCCTCCCCGCGATCGCCGAGGACGTGCCGGGCTTCAGTGCAGTGGTCTGGTTCGGCATGCTGGCTCCGAAGGGTGTGCCGGACGCGATCGCGGACAAGCTGGCCAAGGCGGTCGCCGCGGCGGTGCAGAAGCCCGAGGTGAGCAAGTTCTTCATCAACCGCAACGTCGAGCCCTGGGGCAGCACGCCACAGGAGCTGGGCAAGACCATCGACGGCGAAATCGCGCAGTGGGGCCCGATCGTGAAGAAGGCCAACATTACCCTCGAATGAACCGCACGCTGAAAGGCCGCGTGGCCATCGTCGGAGTCGGCGAAACCGTCTATCGCAAGCACGGCCAGTCACCCGATGCCGAGTTCAAGCTGGCGCTGCAGGCCATCCTGCACGCCTGCGAGGACGCGGGCATCGCACCGCGCGAGATCGACGGCTTCGCCTCGTACGGCGACGACCGGAGCGAGGCCACGCGCCTCGCCTCGGCACTTGGCTTGCCGCGGCTGCGCTCGGCAACCATGCAGTGGGGCGGCGGCGGGGGCGGTTCGTGCGCGGCCGTGGCCAACGGGGCGGCGGCCATCGTCTCAGGGCAGGCCGATTGCGTGGTCGCCTTTCGCTCACTCGCGCAAGGCGAATACGGGCGCTTCGGGCAGAGCACCGGTGCCGGCACGCTGTCGGGCGAGCGTGCGTACCTGGTGCCCTACGGCGTGATCTCGCCGCCGCAACGCTTCGCGATGCGGGTGCGCCGCTACATGCACGAGCACGGCGTCGGTCAGGAGGCGCTGCGCACCATCGCGCTGGCTTCGTACCATCACGCGCAGGCCAACCCGCGCGCCGTCATGCACGGCAAGCCGCTCGATGCAGAGAAGTACGACGCATCGCGCTGGATCGTCGAGCCGTTCCACCTGTACGACTGCTGCATGGAAAACGATGGCGCTGCGGCCGTGGTCATGGTGCCTGCCGAACGGGTGCGCGATCTGTCGGCCAAGCCGGCCTACCTGCTCGGCGCCACGTCGGGGTCGGGCTACCGCTTCGCGACGCATGCGCACAACTCGGCCGACTACGCCTCGGCCAACTACGAGACCGTGGCCGAAGACCTCTATCGCATGGCGGGCGTCGGGCCGACCGACGTCGGCGTGGTGCAGAGCTACGAGAACTTCACGGGCGGCGTGGTGATGGCGCTCGCCGAACACGGCCTTTTCCAGCCAGGCGAGGCCAACGAGTTCCTCACGCTCGAGAACCTGCTGGCGCCCGACGGACGCCTGCCGCTGAACACCAGCGGCGGCAATCTCGCGGAGTGCTACATGCACGGCTTCGAACAACTGATCGAGGCGGTGCGCCAGGTGCGCGGCACCTCGACCTCGCAAGCCCGGCGCAACGACGTCGCGCTGGTGATCGGCGGACCCATGGTGGCGCCAGCGAGCAGCTTGCTGCTCGGCTCCGCAGCGGCCGCGGGAGTCTCGGCATGAACGCGCCCTATCTGCCCGAGGGCCTGCCGATTCCCGCGCCGGAGCCGGACCGCCTTTCCGCGCCCTACTGGAACGGGCTGCGAGAAGGCGTGCTGCGCGTGCAGCGCTGCGCGCACTGCGGCACCTGGCAGTTCGGCCCCGAATGGATCTGCCACGGTTGCCTGCGCTTCGATCCCGCGTGGGTGGAAGTCGAGGCCACCGGCCGCATCTTCAGCTGGGAGCGCGTGTGGCACCCCGTTCACCCCGCGCTGAAAGAACGCGGCCCCTACATTGCGGTGCTGGTGGAACTGCCCCACGCGGGCCACGTGCGCATGGTCGGCAATCTGCTGGGCGATGCCCGACAGGACGTGACCATCGGCGCGGCAGTGCAAGGGGTGTTCGAGCATCATCCGCAGGCCACGCCCCCTTATTCCTTGTTGCAATGGCACCTGATCTGACCCCTCCCCCCGCCGGCCCCGTGATCCTGGGCTACGACCCGATGGACACCGTGCACGCCGAGTTCTCGGAGGTGGTCGAACGCGCCACGTCCAGCGACGACACCGAGTTCTTCGACAGGCTCGACGCCGTGGTGACGCATCTGCGCCACCACTTCGACGAAGAAGACCGCTGGATGCGCGAGACCGGATTTCCGCCGGCCGATTGCCACCAGCAGGAGCACGCCGCCGTGCTCCGATCGGCCGAAGAAGTGCTGGCGCTGACCGAGTTGCCGCAGCGGCTGCGCGTCGGCAGATCCTTCGTGCGTGAGCTGGCGGCCTGGTTTCCGGGCCATGCCGACTATCTCGATTCGGCGCTGGCCGCGTGGATGTGCAAGCGGGCCTACGGGGGCAAGCCCGTCGTCGTGCATCGGCGCACCGCGCCGTGACGGGCACGCCTTCGTCCGCGTCCGTGCGCCAGGGTCCGCTCGCGGGACTGCAGGTCGTCGAGATGGCGGGCATCGGACCCGGGCCCTTCGCCTGCATGTTGCTCGCCGACATGGGCGCCGAGGTGCTGAGCGTGCATCGGCCCGACGCGCCGCGCGCCGATCCTCGACAGATCGTGCAGCGCGGACGGACCGTGGTGCATGCCGACCTCAAGGACACGGCAGCTCGCGAACAGGTGCTGACGCTGATCGCGCACGCGGACGTGCTGGTCGAAGGCTTTCGTCCCGGCGTGATGGAGCGTCTGGGGCTCGGGCCGGATTCGGCGCTTGCACGCCAGCCTCGCCTGGTCTACGGGCGCATGACCGGCTGGGGTCAGCAGGGCCCGCTGGCGCAGGCTGCGGGGCACGACCTCAACTACATCGCGATCACCGGCGCGCTGCACGCCATCGGCCCGGCCGAGCGGCCGGTGCCGCCGCTGAACCTGGTGGGCGACTACGGCGGCGGCAGCCTCTATCTGGTGGTCGGCATCCTCGCGGCCCTGCACGAGGCACGCGCCTCGGGCAAGGGCCAGGTGGTCGATGCGGCCATCGTCGACGGCAGCGCGAGCCTGATGGCGCAGTTCATCGACTGGCAGCAACGCGGGCTGCACAGCGAGCGACGCGAATCCAATGCGCTGGACGGCGGCGCGCCCTGGTACGCCGTCTATGAAACTTCCGATGGCCTGCATGTCAGCCTCGGCGCGATCGAGCCGGCCTTTTTCGCGCAGTTCTGCGAAGCTGTCGGATTGCCCGCCGACTTGTCCGAGAAGCAGAACGATCGCGCCCAGTGGCCGTCAATGCGAGCGGCGCTGGCCGCGCTGTTTCGCGAGCGCACGCGTGCCGAATGGCAAGCGCTGCTCGAAGGCACGGACGCGTGCTTCGCTGCCGTGTTGCCGCTGTCGGAAGCCCGGCAGCATCCGCATCTGCAGGCGCGCGGGACCTTCGTCGACGTGGGCGATGTGGTCCATCCGGCGCCCGCCCCGCGCTTCTCGCGCACGCCTTCGGCCATCGCATCGGTGCCGGGAGAACGCGTCGCCACGCTGGACGACGCGGTTCGCGCCTGGGCAAGGTGAGTCGGCGTCGCCGCCGTCCGCCGAAGACGCATCGATCGCGCGCGTCTGGCGTTCAGATATAGCCGCAGAAGCGCAGCATGTGGCCGTCGGGCTCGCGGATCGCGAATTCGCGCAATCCCCACGGCTGCGACACGGGCGGCTCGACCACCTGCACGCCGCGCTTGACGTAGGCCGCATGCAGCCCGTCGACGTCGCGGCCGACGTGGATCACGATCTCGCCGCGCCACGATTCGCCCGCGCGCTTGCCGCACTGCCAGAGCCGGATGTAGACCGGGTCGCCGTAGCTGCGGTCACCCTTCTTGACACGGGCGTAGCTCGGCGGCTCGCCCGCCAGAAAATCGAGCTCGAAGCCGAGCACTTCGCAGAAGTAGCGCGCCGCCCGTGCGGCGTCGGCCACCGGCAACACGGGCTGAATGCCGTGAAACTCGTGCACGGTGCCCAAGTCCGGGCCGACTCGCGCAGACGCTGACCCGGGCGGCTCCATCAGTTCTCGGCCCTGCGCAACGCAGCGACGCGCTCCGCGATCGCATCGACGTCCAACGCGTCTTCCACATGTTCCAGATAGGTTTCGAGGTCGCGCACGGCCGAGGCGGTGTTGCCCTGCTCCGCATGCGCGAGGCCCCGGTCGCGGTATTCGCCCCACGCCTGGGGAAGCAGCGCGACCAGACGGTCTTGCACGGCGATGGCGCGCTGCCAGTCTTCCTGCGATCGATGCACTTCCTTCAGGTTGCGCAGCATGCGCCCGATGATTTCCCGCGGCGGCGCCGGCTGCAGATAGAGCCCCAGCGGGACATCGAAGTCACCGACCAGGCCGTTGCTGCGCTTGTAGGGTTCGAGCCGCTCGCTGAGTTCTTCGCGCGAGAGCGACTTGCCGGAAAACGGGTCGATCACCACCTGGCCCTTGGGCAAGGTGACCTTGAGCATGAAATGCCCCGGAAACCCCACGCCGCGTGCATGAAGTCCGAGCCCCTGCGCCAGCTCCATCCAGAGCACGGCGAGCGAAATCGGGATGCCGCGGCGGGTGCGCAGCACCGCGTTGAGGTAGCTGTTGTCGGGGTCGTAATAGTCGTTGACGTTCCCGCCGAAGCTCAGGTCATGGAAGAAGAACTGGTTAAGCGTGCGCAATCGCTGGAGCGGCGCGGCATCGGCCGGCAACCTCCGCTTGAGGCGTGCCGACAGCTGGTCGACGTCGCCCAGCACTTGTTGCACGTCGAGGTCCGGGTACTCGTCCTGAGCAAGACTGGCGGCGGCTTCGAGCAGCGGAAACTCGTCGTCGCTCTTCACGAGCGACTCGAAGTACTCGAGCGCGGTCGGCACATGGAAGCTGAACGTCATGTGCCTTTGTAGAGGAGCCGGAGGTGAGCGTCAAGACGACGGCAGTGGCCGCAGTCTCATCGGCGCACAAAACTGCGCAGCTTCAGGCCCAGGAGCGCGAGCACGGCGAAGTACAGCGCGGCGGCGCCCGCGATCAGCCCGGCGAGCAAGCCGACCCGTAGCAGCCGCTGGTCCCGGAGACCGATCCAGTCGACGTAGTGCGCGCCGAAGGCCAGGAACACCGACAGCACGACGGACGCGAAAGCCACCTGCAGTGCGAACCGGCCCCACCCGCTTTCCGGCTTGTAGCTGCCCCGACGAAGAAGACCTGCGAGCAGCCAGGCCGCATTGACCAGCGCACCGATGCCGATGGTCAGGGTGAGCGCGGCATGCTGCAGCACGGGCACCAGCACGATGTTCAGCAACTGCGTGAAGACGAGCACGCCGACGGCGATCAGCATCGGCGTTCGCGTGTCGTGCTTCGCGTAGTAGCCCGGCGCCAGCACCTTGATCGCGACCAGGCCCACAAGCCCGACGCCGTAGCCGGTGAGCGCCGCGCTGGTGCGTTCGACATGCAGTGCGGTGAAGGCGCCGTTGTTGAAGAGCACGGCGACCAGCGGAACCGGAATGATCAGGAGCGCCAGCGCGCAGGGCACCGACAGCAGCACCACCAGCCGCAAGCCCCAGTCGAGCAGGGTCGAATAGCGCGCATCGTCGTGTGCGGCGCGCGCACCGGCCAGTTGCGGCATCAGCACCACGCCGAGGGCCACGCCCAGCATGGCGGTCGGAAACTCCATCAGCCGGTCGGCATTGGTGATCCAGCTGACGCTGCCGGTGGCCAGATGCGAGGCGATCTGCGTGTTGATCAGGAGCGATATCTGCGCGACGCTGACGCCCACCAGCGCCGGCAGCATGAGCCGGGCGATCTTTCGCGTGGTCGGGTCGGCCGCGGCGAGCCGCAGCGCCCGCAGCCGCACGCCGACGCGAGGCAGCATGCCCAACCCGCGCAGTGCCGGGATCTGGATCGCCAGCTGCAGCATGCCGCCGACCATCACCCCGACGCACTGCGCGTAGATCGGCTCGATGCCCATGCGCCGAAACCAGGGAGCGCCCAGAACGATCGAGGCGATCAGCGCGATATTGAGGAGCACCGGCGACGCGGCAGGCACGGCGAACCGGCGCCACGTGTTGAGGATGCCGCCGGCGAGCGCGACCAGCGACATGAAGCCGATGTAGGGAAACATCCA
>JAHJOG010000244.1 GCA_018820395.1 Gammaproteobacteria bacterium
CGCGGGCCAGCCCGGAGACGGAGGCGGTCGACGCCCGCGGCGCGACACGAGCGTCGAGCGAACGCGTCCGTCCCACGCGCCGCGAGGCTCGGCGCCCGCCACCGCCGGTGGCCGTGGCGGCGGCCGACGCGCCCGCCCGCAACGTCGATCCAACACCGCCCGTGCAGGCACCGCGTGCCCCGGCCGCCGCAGATACGACGCCCAACGCCACCCCCTGTACCGAGATCCTGTTGCGCGCATCGCTCGGCCCGCTGAAGGCCGCCGACGCCGCGCTCCTCAAGAAAGGATGTGAATGATGGCCACCCTCATTTCCCTACGCCGCTGGACGATGCCGGCCGGCCCGCTCGCGGCCATGCTCATGGTCTGCGCGCTCGCCGGCTGCGCCACCAAGCCGCCCCCGCCGGTGACATCGTCCACCGCCGAACTGCCTTTCGACCAGGCGCTGGCCCAGGCGGCCGACGGGCTCGTGATGCAGACGCAGGTGCCCAAAGGCCTGCTGAAGAAAGCGGAGCCGCGCCGTGGCATGGTGGTCGATCCGATGATCGACGCCGGCAGCGCGCAGCAGACCGTGGCCACGCAGGTGCTGCAGGATCGCGTGGTCGACCACCTGCGCGCACGGGCCGATGCGATCGAAGTCCTGCCTTTCGACAGCGGCAATCTGCAGAAGGCGCGCTTTCTCATGACGGGCACCATGACGCGGCTGGCGGTCGATCAGCCCAGGGGGCCGCTCCGCATCGATCTGGCGCTGACCGAATTGGCGAGCGGCAACGTGGTGGCGCAATCGTCGGCCGTCACTCGCGACGAAGGGCTCGACCACACGCCCACGCCGTACTACCAGGACATCCCCGTACCAGCCAAGGACAGGGTGGTCGAAAGCTACATCCGCACCACCGCGACGCCGGTCGGCCAGCGGGCCGACGCCTATTACCTGGAGCACGTCGCTGCCGCACCGCTCATCAAGGAAGCGACCGGCCAGTACAACGAGCGGCGCTACGAAGAAGCGCTCGCCAGCTACAACGGCGCCGGCGCCTTGCCCTCGGGTGACCAGCTGCGCGTGCTGAACGGCATCTACCTCACCTCGGCCCGGCTCGGCCGCACCAACGAGGCCCAGCAGGCCTTCGGCAAGCTGGTGTCTTACGGCATCACCAACCGGCAGCTCGGCGTGAAGTTCCTGTTCAACCCCGACAGCACGGTGTTCTGGTCGGATCCGAACATCAGCGCCCCGTACCCCATGTGGCTGCGCGAAATCGCCCGCGCGAGCGCCGATGCCGACGTGTGCGTCGACATCGTCGGCCACGCCAGCCACACCGGCACCGAGGCCTACAACGACAACCTCTCGCTGCAGCGCGCACGCTTCATCCGCCAGAAACTCATCGCGCAGGCGCCGGCATTGGCCAAGCGCAGCACGCCGAGCGGCATGGGCTTCAGAGAGAACATCGTGGGCAGCGGCACCGACGACGTGGTCGACGCACTCGACCGGCGCGTGGAGTTCAAGATCGTGGAGTGCAAGCTGTCGAGTTGAGTCGCACGAGCGGTGTCTAGAAGGGCGAGCGCAGTTCTGTGACGAGCCCCGCCTCTGTAATGCGCTCAGTCACCTTGTAGCCGCCTTCGACGTAGGAACCCGTTGAGGAAAAGGTTCTTCCGTCGTTGAGATCGACACTTGTCGTGAGACCGCCCTCGCCGCAAAGGACGATTTTCATCGCAACCTCTTGTGCGATCGGGCGTGATGCATTCTGCTCCAACGCCCGGTATGTGAGCTTGCGCAAACCTCCGCACGTCGTGTAGCTGATCACAACGGATCCAATCTCCGACTTCGTCTCGTTCTTCACCAGAACGGTTGCGATCGGTGTGCTCCAGTGGGATCGAATGGCGATCCATGCTCCCGCCATGGACGCGGTTGCCAGTGCAAGCGTTCCGATGACCACTGAGAGGAGTGTTTTCCGCATTGAAGAAGTGGCCAAGGTCGAGAGCCCGTCTACTTGCTACTTGCCCGCCACAGCAAGCAATGCCTTCGGGTTGGTGCGCGCGATGGTCAGCAAGGTGCGCGCGGCGCCGCTCGGCTGCTTTCGGCCTTGTTCCCAACCTTGGAGGGTGCGTACCGAAACACCGAGCAGCGTTGCGAACTGGGTTTGGGACAAGCCGGTCATCTCACGCGCCTCCGTGGCGGGGCTGTAAGCAACGCGCACCTTGCCCGACTTCATTTCACGAACGGATTGCAGAAGCTCGGCGCCCAGATCGCGGCCGGCTTCAAACTTGGCAAGTTCTTTGGGGGAGAGGGGTTTAGTCTTCGAGGGCACGACGGATCTCCTTCAGTACAGTTCCTGTGAGGTTGTCGGTCCTGGACTTTGCGTACAGAGTGAGAAGGACCAACTCCTCTGCTTCGTTTCGGGTGAAGTAGATCACTCGGACTCCACTGGATTTGCCCGTGCCCTGGCGCTTCCATCGAACCTTGCGAATTCCACCGGATTCGGGCACGACATCCCCGGCTTCAGGGTTTGCAGAAAGAAACGAGGCGAAATCGCCGCGTTCCTGCTCCGTCCAATACGCAGGCCACTGCTTCTGGAAGAGCTGGGTCTCGATGACGGTGAACATGCTCGAACTATACGCCTAAGGCGCATGGTCGGCCTCAGACGCAGTTGAAGTGCAGAGCAAGCGCGCGTGCAGCTCGGAGCCGCCGTCACTCCATCTTGATATCCAGCTCGCGCACCGTCTTCTTCCAGAACGCCGTTTCCTTCTGCACGCGGGCCTGCATCTGCTCGGGGCTCATGTCGGTGGCGACCATGCCCTGGAGCTTCAGCAGTTTGGCGAAATCGTCCGAGCGCGTGGCCTCTTGCGTGGCGCTCGCGAGCTTCTTGACGCTGGCGGCCGGCGTGGCGGCGGGGACGTAGGTCGCGATCCAGTAGCCGGGCGGGGCGATGGCGGGGTAGCCCGATTCGGTGAAGGTCGGGGTGTCCGGAAACAGCACGTTGCGCTTTTCGGCGGCCACGGCCAGCACGCGGATCTTGCCGGCCTTGGCCTGCGGCGCGGCCACGCTGGCCGGCGGGAACGAGAAGCTGTAGCGGCCCGAGAGCAGCTCGCCCATGGCCGCGCCGGCGCCGCGCACCGCGACGTGCTGCGCGTCGAAGCGCCCCTCGCGCTTGTAGAGCTCACCCACGATGTGGCTCGGAAAGCCCGCGCCGGACGACACGTAGTTGGCGGCCGCCGGGTCCTTTCGCAGCAGTTCGGCGAGTTCCCTCGCGTTCTTCGCAGGCGACGCGGCGGGCACCGCGAGCACCACGTCGCCGCCGTCGCCGATGACGGCCACCGGCATCAAGTCTTTCGACGCGTCGTAGCTGATGCCCGTCATGAGGGCCGGGATGGTGGTGATCGGTCCGTCGACCGAAAACAGCACCGCGTGGCCGTCGGGCGCACTGCGCACCACCGACGCCACACCGATGGTGCCGTTGGCGCCGCCGCGGTTTTCGACGACCACGTCCTGGCCGATCGATGCATGCAGCTTGTCCGACAGCGCGCGCGCCAGCACGTCGCTCGGGCCGCCCGGTGCGGCCGGCACGACCAGCGAGACCGTCTTGGAGGGGTAGTCCTGGGCAAGGGCCGCGAGCTGGAAGCCGGCAGCGAGCGCGGCGAAGGCGAATGCTCTTTTCATCATGGATCCTTTCGAAAGAAGAAGGGGGTGGGGCAGGAAGTGGGAGTGAGCCGAACGCGGTGCGTGGGCGGCGGGGCGGGGTTCGGTGTAGGGTGCAGCCTGTATCGGATCAGGAGCGCAACGGCCCATGGAATTCTTCTTCGACTTCGTCTCGCCCTATGCCTATCTCGCGTCGACCCGCATCGACGCACTGGCGGCCGAACATGGCCGCGAGGTCGACTGGAAGCCGACGCTCATCGGCGTGACGATCCTCAAGGTCATGGGCATGAAGCCGCTGATGGACACACCGCTCAAGTCGAGCTACATCGCGCACGACAAGCCGCGCATGGCCCGTCTGATGGGCGTGCCGCTCGTGCAGCGCGACATGCGCGGCGTCAACTCGGTGGCGGCGCTGCGCGCCTTTCTGTGGCTGAAGCAGGGCGACCCGCAGGCGGCGCGGCGCTTCGCGCGCGAGGTCTTCGAACGTCTCTGGGTGCGCGGCCTGGACATCACGCAGGTTGAGGACGTGCGCGAGGCATGCATCGCCACGGGTGTGGATGCCGATGCCGTGGCGGCCGCGATCGACACCGAGGCCGGCAAGCAACTGCTGCGCAGCGCCGTGGACGAGGCCGTGGCGCGCGAAGTCTTCGGCGTGCCCTATGTCGTGATCGACGGCGAGCCGATCTGGGGCGTCGACCGGCTGTGGATGGTCGAGCACTGGCTCAGGCATGGGTCGTGGGAGCCGGTGGCTCGCTGAGGGCGGCGAGGCGGCGCAGCTCTCCCTTCGCGACCTTGTTGATGCCGACCAGCGGCAATTGCTCGATGAAGCGGATCTCGCGCGGCACCTTGAAGCTCGCCAGGCGCTCCTTGCAGAAGTCGGCGATCTGCGTGCTCAGTTGGCCGTTGCCGCGCGCAGCCGACTGCGGCACCACGAAGGCCACGCCCGTCTCGCCGAGCACCGGGTCGGGCCTCCCCACCACCGACACGTCCGCCACGCCGGGCACCAGACGGATCACGCGCTCGACCTCGGCGGGCGACACGCCTTCGCCGCCGGTCTTGATCACGTCGCGCGAGCGTTCGACGAACTGGATCGATCCGTCGGTGTGCACCTTCACGCGGTCGCCGGTGCGGAACCAGCCGTCGTCGGTGAAAGCCGCCGCCGTCGCCTCCGCGTCGCCGAAGGAGCCTGAAAAGATCGTCCGGCCCGGCGCGCCGAGCAGTTCGAGTTCGCCGACCTGGCCGGGCGAGAGTTCGTTCTGCCCGCTGTCCGCGATGCGCAGCGAATAGCCCGGCGCGGCATAGCCGATGGTGCCCGCCTGCTGGGCCCGGTCGGGCTGGCCCAGGATGCCGGCGGCGACGATCTCGGTCATGCCCCACCACCCGATCAGCGGGATGCCGAAGTGCGCCTGATATTCGGGCAGCCAGGTCGAATTGAGCCAGAGCCTGAAGGCGTGGCCGGGCGGCACGGGTTGGCGAAACAGCACCGCGCTGCTGAATTGCACGTGCGACGCCACGGTGGCTCGACGGGCCAGCGCTACGGGCCAGAAGCGGCTTGCCGAAAAACGCGGCAGCAGCACGATGGCCGCGCCCGCCTCCAGTGCGGGCAGCACGCTCCATGCGAGCCCGACCACGTGATAGAGCGGCACGCACACCAGATGAATGTCGGACGGGAGCAACCCGGCACCGCGCCGGCCCGCCTCGGCCGCCCACAGCAGGTTGGCATGCGACCACACCACCGCCTTGGGCCGCGAGGTCGTGCCCGACGTGAAGAGCATGCAGGCGGGGTGGTCGGGTGCGGTTCGTGCGCGCGGCGGCGGCGGGCCGTTCAGGTCGCCGAAGACCGGCGCGTCGGTTGCGTCGCCGATCGCCGCGATCCAGCTCAATCCATTGGCCGAGGTGGCGGGCCGTCCGGGGAGGCCAGCTTGCGTGATCGCGCCCACGGCAGACGTGCGTTCCGCGAACCAGGCCAGCTCGTCGCTGGACGATTTGGGGTTGGCCAGCACGCACACGGCGCCGATCCACGCGCAGGCGAAGAAGCTCAGCAGCAGTTCGGGGCTGTTGTCGCCATGCACCAGCACGCGGTCGCCGGCTTTCACGCCGCGCGCGACCAATCCGCCGGCCACGCTTCCCACGTGGTGGAGAAAGGCGCCGCGCGTCCACTCTTTCGCGGGGGCGTCGACAGGCTCCCAGGCGAGCAGGAGCGCATCGGGCGATTCGATGGCGCGGGTCTCGAGCAGGTCGACGATGCTCTGCATGGCGCGGCGTCCTCAAAAAGTGGTCTAGTCCACTTTGAGGCAAGAAGCGTGCCGTGTCAACGCCTGCTCCCGGCCCTTCGTCGCCGAAGCTTCCCGCCCTCGAAGACGCAGTCGGACCGGGAGGCCGATTCAGGAAGCCGATTCGGGCGGTGTGTCGCCGGAGGCCGCGAACTGGTCGATGACCTGCTGCTCGGTGAGCATCGGCGTCTGGTTGGCGAGGGCGTAGTAAGGCGGCTTCTTGTCGACGTAGATCTGGGTCGCCAGCTCGAAGTCGCTCGAATCGAACACCCCGGCCGGGACGAAGTATTCGCCGGTGGCGAGAAGCTTGTAGTAGAGGTGGGTGCCGCATTGCATGCAGAAGGCCCGTTCGGCCCACTCGGACGATGCATAGACCGTCATGTGTTCCGTGCCGCGAAGCTCGACGGCGGGGCCGCAATGCACCGCGAGCAGGGGCCCACCGCCGCCCCACTTGCGACAGAAGCCGCAGTGGCACGCACCGATCTCCCTGGCCTCGGGCGAGCTCAAACCCACGGCCCCGCACAGACATTGACCTTCCATGAGTGTTCCTTTCGAACGAAGTGGATGAGTCCTTGCAGCATATTCATCGACGCCAACGCTTACCATAGCCGGCAAGTGAGGGACCATGAACTGCCTTGGATGCAAGGCGCCTCTGGCCATCGGCAGCCGGTTTTGCGAAGGGTGCGGCATGGCCGTGCACCTGAGTTGTGCCAGTTGCGGAGAGCCCTGCGCGCCGACCGCGAATTTCTGCGCCGCTTGCGGTGCAGCGCTCGGCGCGAAGGCGTCGGTGCAGGCGCGGCCGGCTGCGGCGCCGCAGGTGGTCGCCAAGGCCGAACTCAAGCTCGCCACGGTGCTCTTCGCCGACATCGTCGGCTCGACCGAACTCGTGGCCGGGCTCGACCCCGAGCAGGCGATGCAGCAGCTCGGGCCGGCGGTCGACGCCATGGCGGACGCGGTGCGGCGCTACGACGGCACGCTCGGGCGCACCTTGGGCGACGGCATCCTGGCCTTTTTCGGTGCACCCCACGCGCACGAAGGCCATGCGCTGCTGGCCTGCCAGGCGGCGCTCGACATGCTGGCCGCATCGACGCAGTTTCCGGGCATCCGCATCCGCGTCGGGCTGCATTCGGGCGAAGTAGTGACCGATTCGGCTCAATCGGGCTCCACCCGCGAAAGCCAGATGCACGGGCTCGCCATCCACCTCGCGAGCCGGATCGTCGCGCTGGCCGAGCCGGGCACGGCCTGCATGTCCGAGGATTCGTTCCTGCTGCTGCGCTCCTATTACGACGCACTCGCGCTCGGACCGCGCTCGGTGAAGGGCTTCGACCGCCCGGTCGAGGTCTATCGCCTGCTCGGCCCCAAGCCGTCGGTGTCGAGCGACGCGTTTCGCGGGCTCGGCCTGACCCGGCTGCGCGGCCGCGAGCGCGAGCTGGACGCGCTTCGGCAGGCGCTCTCGGCGGTGGAAGACGGCATGACCAGCGTGATCGGCGTCGTGGGCGCGCCGGGCACCGGCAAGAGCCGCCTCTGCTATGAGTTCGCCAAGTGGTGCCGGGCGCGGATGATCCCGGTGTTCGAGGCGCGCGCGCACCTCTACGGTCATGCCACGCCGCTCCAGCCGGTGTTGCAGTTCCTGCGCTCGGTGTTCTTTCGCATCACCGCGACCGACGACCCGGCCATCGCACGCGAGCGCATCGCGCAGCACATGCGCGACATGGGTCCGGCGTTCGAAAGCGACCTGCCGCTGCTCAACGAGTTTCTCGGCGTGGCCGAGGTCGAGACCGAGATTCCCGGGCTCAACCCGCGGGCGAGGCGCGCGCGGCTGCTCGAGATTGTGCGGCACATGGTGCGGCACTTCGGCGCCAAGACCTCGGTGATCCTGATCGAAGACCTGCACTGGCTGGACGCCGCGAGCGGCGACTTCCTCACCACGCTGGTCGATGCCGTGTCGGGCACCCGCACCATGCTGCTGGTGAACTACCGGCCGTCGTACGTCGCGCCTTGGATGGCATCGCGACCGCTGCAGGAGATCGTGCTCGGCGACCTCAATGCGGCCGACATCGGCGGCATGGTGCACGAGCTGGTCGGCGAGCGGCCCGAGGTGCAGGAGATCGCGCACCGCATCGAGCATCTGAGCGGCGGCAACCCGTTTTTCGCCGAAGAACTCGTGCGCGCGCTCACGGCCAACGGCACCATCATCGGAACGCCTGCCCGCTTCACCGTGGGCGACCGGGCGATGGAATCGACCTTGCCGCGCACCGTGCAGGCCGTGATCGGCGCGCGCATCGACGGACTGTCGGACGCGCAGAAGTCGCTGCTGCACGTGTGCGCCATCGTCGGCAAGGATTCGCCGGTCGGCGTGCTCGAACGCATCGCCGGCACCTCGGCCCGGCAGCTCGAAGACAGCCTGCGGGAGTTGTGCGACGCCGAGTTCCTGCAGATCCAGTCGGGCCTGGACGGGCCGTCGTATGCGTTTCGCCATCCGCTCATCCAGGAGGTGGCGTACCGCACGCAGCTCAAGGCGCGACGCGCGCCGTTGCATGCCATCGTGGCGCGGGCGATGGAGTCCTTCTACGAGCGCCGGCTCGACGAATACTCGGGGCTCATTGCCTACCACTACGAAGCGGCGGAGCAGTGGCTGGAAGCGGCGCGGCATTCGGCGCGCGCGGCGGCCTGGATCAGCTCGACAGATGCCGGGCAGGGCATTCAGCACTGGCACAAGGTCCGCAAGCTCATGGTGGGCGAGGTGCAGTCCGTTGCGGCCAATGCGCTGCGCAGCCGCGCGAGTTCGCAGATCGCCTGGCTGGGCTGGCGCGAAGGCGTGACCGCGGACGAGGCCAAGCCCTACATCGAGGAAGCGCTCGAATGGGCGCGCAAGAGCGACGACTCCATGATCCCGCTGCTGCTCTTCCTGGAAGGGCGCATCAACGTCGCGAGCGGCGGCAATGCCGACTACTACGTCGGCCGCGTCAAGGAAGCGCTGGCACTCCTCGGCGACGGTGGCGATGGGGGACGCCGGGCCACGCTCCATGCCGCGCTGAGCCACGCTTACGGCTGGGCCGGTCTACTCAACGAGGCGCTCGAAGCGAACAACAAGGCGCTCGAGGACGTCGCCGCCATCGGCTCCTTCGACCAGCAGTTCCTCGGCTACAGCGTGGAGCATTGGGCGCTCAGCCTGCGCGGGCGCATCCTGGCGCGGCTCGGGCGCTTCGCAGAGGCCGA
>JAHJOG010000245.1 GCA_018820395.1 Gammaproteobacteria bacterium
ACTACGTGCGCGGCGGCCCTGAAGTTCCGCTAGCGCCCGGCGAGTTGTTCGCCAAGTTCGAGGGCTGCATCGACTTCGGCGGCCTGCGGGTGCCCGCCCGACGCCTCTTCGACACGCTCATGTCGATCGACACGCTGCGCGGCGTGCAGGACATCCACGCCGCCGCGACGCCGCAGACGAACTGACCGCCTTCCGAGAACCTCCCAGACACCTTCTCCGAACCCGACACCTCAGCCAGCGAGATCCTTATGCATTCGACGTCCTCGTCCATCCCCACCGGCTCCTACACTCTTCCCGCGGAAATCCAGGAATTCTGCGACGTCGCGAAGCGCATCGTGCGCGACGAACTGATGCCGCTGGAGTCGCAGTGGCTGTCCAGCCCCAACCACGCCTACGGCATGCGCGAGCTGCCGGCCATCCGCGCCGTGTTCGATCAGGCCACGGCCGCGCGCCTCGAGAAGATCTCGCGCGACACCGGGCTCTTCTACCTCATGGTCCCCGAGGAATGGGGCGGTCTGGGCCTACCGATGCTGGCGCAGGCGGCCATCCTGGAGCAGCTCTATTACTCGCCGATCATGCTGCCGATCGCCAACGTGGCGAACATCCTCTACGAGTGCAAGGGCGACCAGATTGAGCGCTTTCTGAAGCCGGTCATCGAAGGCGCCAAGGTCACCGCCTTCGCGCAGACCGAGCCCGACGCCGGTTCCGATCCGGGCGGCATGATGCAGACGCGCGCCGTGCGCAAGGGCAACGGCTGGGTCGTCAACGGCACCAAGATGTGGATTTCCAACGCCAACGAGTGCGACTTCCTCATGGTGCAGGCCGTCACCGATGCCGAGAAGCGCCAGCGCGGCGGCATCACCATGTTCCTGGTCGATCGAAAGAACCCCGGGCTGCGCGTCGAGGTGCCGGGCATCCGCACCTGGCTGTCGACCGAGGCCAAGCAGCACGTGGTGCACTTCGACGACGTGTTCGTGCCTGACGAGGACGTGCTGGGCGAAGTCGGCAAGGGCTTCTCGCTCGGCCAGCGCTGGCTCACCATCCACGACCGCCTGCTACGCGGGCCCTACGCGCTCGGCAAGATGCAGCGCTCGCTCGACATGTCGGTCGAGTGGGCCAAGCAGCGCGTGACCTTCGGCAAGCCGCTCGCGGAGCGCCAGGCCATCCAGTGGAGGCTGGTCGACATGCACATCGACATCCAGGCGCTGCGCTCCATGACCTACGAGATGGCGGCGCGTGCCGACACCGGCGAAGACGTGCGCGCCGAGGCCGCGCTGGTCAAGCTGTGCAGCAGCGAGTGGGGCGCGCGCTGCGTCGACCACGCGATCCAGGTGCACGGCGCCATGGGCGAATCGCTCGACCTGCCGCTCACGCTGTTCTACCGCGTGCTGCGGCACACGCAGATCGGCGGCGGCGCGAGCGAGATCCAGCGCATCCTCATCGCGCGCAAACTGCTCAATGGCTGAGGCGGCGACCACGCCACGCGCGCTCGAAGGCGTTCGCGTGCTCGACCTGAGCCAGGGCCTCGCGGGGCCGTTCGCGGCGCGCCTGCTCGGCGATCTGGGTGCCGACGTCGTCAAGGTGGAGCCGTCCGGCGGCGAGCCCGGCCGGCAATTGCCGCCTTTTGTCGACCAAGGTCCCGAGGCCGAGCGCAGCCTGCTCTTCGCCTACCTGAACTGGAACAAGCGCGGCATCGAGCTCGACCTGGCGTCGCCGGACGGCGCCCGCACGCTGCGCACGCTGGTCGAGCGCAGCGACATCGTGATCGAGAGCTTTCGTCCCGGCACGCTGAAAGCGTGGGGGATCGATCCTGCGCAGATGATGGCGTGGAACCCGCGGCTGGTCGTGACCTCGGTCACCGACTTCGGGCAGACCGGCCCGCATGCGCAAGACCGCGGCAGCGACCTGGTGCACCAGGCGATGAGCGGCATCATGCAGATCAGCGGGCAGGCCGACCGCGAACCGCTCAAGCACGGGCTGAGCCAGGCCTACCTGTGCGGCGGGCTGAACGCGGCCTATGCCACGCTCGCGGCGCATGCGGCGGCCGAGCGCGACGGCATCGGCGACCACGTCGACCTCTCGGTGCAGGAATGTCTGGTGTCGGAGCTGGTCACCTGCGAGACCTACTACACCTTCATGGGCGCGGTGCAGGGCCGGCGGCTGGCCGTGCAGGACCCGTTCTCGGGCGCGCCGGTCGCGACGCGGCACGGCTACCTCTCGTTCCAGGCCGGCGGCGCCATGCCGACCGAGGCCTTCGCCGACCTGTTCGGCTGCGAAGCCCTGCGCGACGAGCGCTTCTCGAGCAACCGCAAGCGCTCCGAGCACGTGGCCGAGGTGAAAGCCCTGGTGGCCGACGCCGTAAAGGACCGCGACGCCAAGGACATCTTCATCGACGGCTGCCAGCGCCGGCTGCTGATGGGCGTGGTGCAGACCGCGCCAGAGCTGCTCGAATGCGAGCAGCTCGCCGAGCGCGAGTGCTTCGTGGACGTGCCGCATCCCGGCGGGCGCAGCTTTCGCTACCCGGCCGTGCTGGCGCGCATGAGCGCGACGCCGACCGGCGTGCGCCGGCGCGCGCCGATGCTCGGCGAGCACACGCGCGAGGTGCTG
>JAHJOG010000246.1 GCA_018820395.1 Gammaproteobacteria bacterium
CGCCAATGCCTCGCGAAGCACCGGAGACCAAGGCGATCTGCCCTTCAAATTTGGGAATACTCATAGAAGATGTGTTGTCTCGGCTAGTCGCCAAGGGACTGTTTGGTTTCGGCAAGCGTGGCCGTATCGAAGATGGACATCACTGCAAGACCGGGAGCGGTCCGCTTTGCGGTACCTGCCAATACGCGCCCAGGCCCGCATTCGACCACGGTGGTGGCGCTCCGCGCCTCCACGGCCCGAATCGTTTCAACCCAGCGGACCGGGCCGAAGGCCTGGCGGACAAGGGCGTCGCGAATCCGGTCGGCTTCGGTTTCGACCAACACGTCGATGTTGTTGATCACGGGGATTTGCGGTGCACGAAATTCGATGTCCGCCAACCGACCGGCGAGAGCCTCGGCGGCCGGCTTCATCAAGCTTGAATGGAAGGGCGCGGATACCGGCAACGGCAGAGCCCGCTTGGCTCCCTTGCTTTTCAGCAATTCGCACGCCTTGTCGACAGCCGATTTGCTTCCAGCGATGACGGTTTGGAGCGGATCGTTGAAATTCACCGCCTCAACCACCTCTCCGCTCGCACCGCCGAAGGTGGCAGCCGCCTCGGCGCAACCCTCTCGGACCTTGTCCGCATCCATTCCGAGAATCGCAGCCATCGCCCCGACGCCGACCGGCACGGCTTGCTGCATGGCCTGAGCCCGGAAGCGAACCAACGGCGCTGCTTGCGCCAATGTCAAGACGCCAGACGCGACGAGCGCCGAATATTCGCCAAGGGAGTGTCCTGCGAGAACCGAAGGCTCACCCCCGCCTTCGGCCCGCCAGGCACGCCACGCCGCCACTCCTGCTACCAGCATCACGGGTTGGGTGTTTGTCGTGAGCGCAAGTGCCTCCTTTGGACCTTCTGCGATCAACTTGGCGATGTCCTGGTCAAGTGCGTCCGATGCCTCTTGCAGGGTTTCAATAACGGCCGGGTGGCCAGACCAACCGTTGAGCATGCCCACCGCCTGCGAGCCCTGCCCGGGAAATACGAAAGCAAACGATGTCATTGCCGAAGTCTCCGTTCGTGTGCTTGTCCCGCTCGGAGGGACAGCGCTTCACGCTACATGTTAAGAAGCACTGCGCCCCAGGCAAATCCACCACCCACGCCTTCGAGCATCACGAGATCGCCGGGTCGAATCTTGCCCGAGCGAACAGCCACGTCCAGGGCCAGCGGTATGGAGGCTGCCGACGTGTTGCCGTGCTCGTTCACCGTGACGATCAACTTTTCGAGCGGCAGTTTCAGCTTCTTGGCGGTGCCTTCCATGATCCGGATGTTCGCCTGATGAGGGATCAGCCAATCGATATCGGTGTCGCTCTTTCCAGCCTTCTGCAGAGTGGCACGCGCAGCTTCCTCGAGCACTCTGACAGCCAGCTTGAAAACCGCCTGTCCATCCATGTGCAGCAAGGGCGACCCGATCACATTGCCGCCCGAGACATGACCTGGAACACACAGAATGCCGACGTGCTTTCCATCGGCGTGGAGATCGCTTGCAAGGATCCCCGGTTCGTCGCTGGCCTCGAGCACCACGGCCCCTGCTCCGTCGCCGAACAACACGCAGGTGGTGCGGTCGGTGAAATCCAGAATACGCGAGAACACCTCTGCGCCGACCACCAACGCACATTTCGCCATGCCGGTGCGAATCATTGCATCGGCCACGGTCAGCGCATAGACGAAACCGCTGCAAACAGCCTGCACATCGAATGCGGGGCATCCGGCAATCCCCAGCTTGTTCTGAAGGATGCACGCCGAGGACGGGAACACCATGTCGGGCGTCGAGGTCGCGACCACGATGAGATCGATGTCGCTCGCGGATCGCCCCGCCGCTTCGATCGCCTGCTTGGCTGCTGCGAATGCCAGATCGCTGGATGTCACATCGGCATCAGCAAAGTGCCTTGCGTGAATCCCGGTCCGGGCGACGATCCACTCGTCGGAAGTCTCGATGCCTCTGGCGGCAAGGTCCTTGGCCAGGTCCTCGTTGGTCACCCTGCGAGGAGGCAGATAACTGCCGGTGCCCGTGATGCGAGAAAAAGGAATCATCAAACGTGTAAGGCCGCCACATCGGCCTGCATCGCGGATTGCTCCCGCGCCAGCAAGGGAGCGGCGTGGGCGATGCGGGCTCGAACGCGATCGAGCAGATTGTTGCGAGCGGCATCATAAGCCCGATCGAGCGCATGTCCGAACGCGACCTGGTCCGCCGAACCATGACTCTTGAACACGAGCCCACGCAAGCCAAGCAGTGCAGCACCGTTGTAGCGTCGGTGGTCGAGTCGGCGCTTGAGCGCCTTGAGAACCGGATAGGAAACGATGGCTGCCAGCCGACCCATGATGCCGTTCGAGTACTCGATCCGGAGAAACTCGACGATCATCGCCGCCACGCCTTCTGACGCTTTCAGCGTCACGTTGCCGACGAAACCATCACACACCACGATGTCGGTCGTCCCCTTGAAGATGTCATTGCCTTCGACATTGCCGTAGAAGTTCAAATCTTTGGAACTCGCTGCCTTCCGAAGCAACAGGCTCGCCTTCTTGATCGTCTCGCTGCCCTTGATGGCTTCTTCCCCGACATTCAGCAAGCCCACCGATGGCGACTCATTGCCGGTAAGCGCAGACACGAGTGCAGAGCCGAGCACGGCAAACTGCAGCAGATCTTCGGCATCGCAATCGACGTTGGCGCCAAGGTCCAGTACGGTGGTGGCGCCGCCCTTGCTGTTCGGCAGTTGTGGCGCAATGGCCGGGCGATCGATGCCGTCGAGGGTCTTGAGCAGATAGCGAGCAATGGCCATGAGCGCGCCTGTGTTGCCCGCAGAGATCGCCGCTTGAGCCGCCCCGTCCTTGACCTGCTGGATGGCGACCCGCATGGACGAGTCCTTCTTCTTTCGCAGGGCAACTTCGATCGGGTCGTCCATCCCGACGACTTCGGTCGCCTCGATCACCCGAGCGCGCGGGTGAGAGAAGTCTTTCAGCTCAGCGGCAGCCCCGACGAGCAGCAATGCGGCATCGGCGTGGCGCTCGAGGAAACTGAGGCAGGCAGGCAACGTGACCCGCGTGCCGTGGTCGCCACCCATGCAATCGACCGACAGCGTGATCACAGGGCGTGCGGAGAAGGTTTCGGAACTCGATGCCATCAAAACAAAGGCCCGACGCTACTGCAAGCGTAGCTTCGGGCCCTGCCTTGAAATGCCGTGTCAGGCTTCGGATTTGGTCTTGACGACCTTGCGTCCGCGATAGAAGCCGTTAGGGCTGATGTGATGCCGCAGATGGGTTTCCCCGGTTGTCGACTCGACAGCAATGCCGGGGACGACCAATGCGTTGTGTGAACGATGCATGCCGCGCTTGGACGGCGACTTCTTGTTTTGCTGGACGGCCATGCTGGCTCCTGGATCTGTTCGGGTGAATGGGCGTGCACGCAGGCACTCATGGTCAGTGGCGAACCGGTTGGCAAGATCAAACTACCTGCCACGGGGCGCGAAGCCCAAGATTATATCCCATCGGCGGGTTTTGCCGCCAATTCGGCCCTTGGGAAGCGCGGTGCAACTCAACCACCGCGCTTTTCACCGCGCAATGCGCCCAGCGCGGCAAAGGGATTCTCTCGCTCTGCTTGAGCGGCCGAAAACTGCGGATCCACGGCAGACGTCCGAACGGGCACGGGGCAAGCTTCATGTCTCGGGGTGATCGGCAAGGTCATCAACAGTTCATCCTCGATGAGCGCTCGAAGATCGAAGTCCCTGCTCGAAACCAACACATCCTCTTCGGAATTTTCGTCTTCTGCCGCCGCGGTCACTTCGTCCGGCACAAAACGAAACCATCGATCGAACTCCAATTCGACCGCGAGCGGTTCGAGGCAGCGCTGGCAGATCACTGGAAGAGCGATGCCGGCCTCCAGGTGCAGCCAGGGCACAGGCTGGCCAGCCACGCCCCGTCGCGTTTCGCCAGTCGCGCTCCAACGAACCTCGCCGTCCGCGCCCGGTTCACGCGCCTCCGCGCTCAGCCGCCGAAAATCCTGCAACCGATCACAACCGGAAAGGTTCGCGGACTTCTCGGCAAAGTCAGTGACGTCCAGGCGATCTGGAGAAAACTCTTTGGTCATCGAGCAAGTCTAATGCGCTCGCGCACAATCGTGGACCATGCAGAGATCGATCATCCTTGCCTCGACGTCGACATACCGAAAGCAACTCCTCGAGCGCCTGCGGTTGCCGTTCGACGTCCACTCGCCAGAGGTGGACGAGACACCCCGCCCCGCGGAGCAACCGGCCAACCTGGCGCTGCGACTTGCCAAAGAGAAGGCCGCCGCCGTCGCGCATCGCTATCCCGAGTCCATCGTCATTGGATCCGACCAGGTCGCCGATCTGGCCGGCGAAGCGTTCGGCAAACCGGGTAACCACGCTCGAGCCACAGAGCAGCTCCGTCGAATGAGCGGACAGACGCTCATCTTTCAGACCGCGGTCGCTATCAGATGCGTCGCGACGGGGTTTCATCAATCGGATATCGCCGCGGTGCGGGTCGTGTTCAGGACATTGACCGATGAGGCGATCGAGTCCTATCTTCGCAGCGAGCGTCCGTACGACTGCGCCGGAAGCGCGAAGAGCGAAGGCTTCGGCATTGCACTTCTCGACAGGATTGACAGCGATGATCCAACAGCGCTTGTCGGCCTGCCTCTGATTCGCACGGCCAGAATGCTGCGCGCCGCGGGAATCGACCTGCTGTGACCCGCGGCAAACTCTATCTGGTGCCAGCGCCGCTCGATTTCGGATGCGACGTCGAAACACCGCTTCAGGAAGTCCTTCCAGATGGCACCCTGCGAATCGCTGCCGGGCTCTCTCACTGGATTTGCGAGAACGCGAAGTCGGCGCGGGCTTATCTCAAGCGCGTCGATGCGATCGTGCCGCTCGCGGTTGCAATCCAGGGCCACAGCATCTGCGAACTACCGCGTGAAGTGCACAAGAAGGGAGACCATCATGGGCAATTCGACGCGCGCAGCATGTTCGACGTGTTTCCTGCAGGCTGCGACGTCGGCCTTCTGAGCGAAGCAGGCATGCCCGCGGTTGCCGACCCAGGCACATCGGTGGTTCGAGCCGCCCATCAACTGGGCTTTACCGTGGTTCCGCTGGTCGGGCCGGTCTCGGTCCTGCTCGCGCTGGCGGCGAGCGGGCTGAATGGACAGAACTTCGCTTTCGTCGGTTACCTGCCGCAAGATCCCGAAGCACGCACCCGGCGCATCCAAGAGTTGGAAGCGGTCGCGATCAAATCCCACCAAACGCAAGTCTTCATCGAGACACCCTACCGCAATGCCGCGATGCTCAAAGCGCTGAGCCACGCGCTGCAACCGAGTACACGAGTGATGGTGGCACGTGGGCTGACGCTCCCCACCGCTCAGGTTCGATGCGAGACCGCGAAACACTGGCGATCCAGCGTGCCCGACCCTGCCGCAGAACGCATGCCCACGGTTTTCGCGATCGGGCGCTGACCCCGGAAAACCTCTCAGCGGATTGCGGGGGTCGTCAGCAGCGCGCGGATCGATGCGTCGCCGATTCCCGCCCCGAACTTCCTGGCAAGCTTCTCAGCCACGTTGTCCTTGCGCGTGTAGTCGACGATCTCCTCGGCTTTGATGACCTCGCGCGCCACATAGTCGACGTTGCCATACTGATCTGCCAAGCCGAGTTCGATGGCCTGCTGACCGCTCCAGAAGAGACCACTGAAAAGTCCCGGCGTATCGGTCTTCAACCGATCTCCGCGCCCCTTCTTGACGACATCGATGAACTGGGCATGGATCTGCTCGAGCATCTTTTGCGCGTGATCGCGCTGTGCGTCGCTCATGGGGCTGAAGGGATCGAGAAAACCCTTGTTCTCACCCGCCGTCAGCAGCCGCCGTTCGACACCCACCTTGTTCATGAGACCGGTGAACCCGAAGCCGTCCATCAATACACCGATGCTCCCGACAATGCTTGCCTTGTCGACGAAGATCTTGTCGGTCGCCGCAGCGATGTAGTAAGCCGCAGACGCGCAGGTCTCTTCAACCACCGCGTAAACCGGCTTGTTGTACTTGGCGCGAAGCCGCCTGATTTCGTCATTGATGATGCCTGCCTGCACGGGGCTTCCGCCAGGCGAATTGATCAACAGCACCACGCCTTTTGCGCCTTCATCCTCGAAGGCATTCTTCATCGCAGCGATGACGAATTCTGCGCTGGCGTCCGCCCCATAGGCGATTTCGCCCTTGATCTCGACCACTGCCGTGTGCGATGTCGTCTTGGCCGCCGTGGGTGTTCCCCGCGACATTGCAAACCACACGAGAAAGATGAAAAACACAAGCCAACTGAGGCGCACGAAGGTCTTCCACCGCCGGGCAGACCGCTGCTCCCGAAGCGAGGCGAATGCCAGTTTTTCAAGCGTCGCACGCTCCCAGCCAGGCTTCTGCGTCGGATCGCTTCTCGAGGTACTTCTGGGTGTGACCCGATCGACAGGCTCGAAGCCTTCGGGTTCAGTTCGATTGGAGTCAGTCATTTCAAAAGGCCACGGGAATCAGATTCCAGGCAGTATGCCAGTGCACCACGCCGTCGTTTTCGCTCACCTCGATCTTGACGAGCCCGCCGCGACAGGGGCCTCCCGCGCACTGGCCGGTGTCCGGTGCATACACCGCGCCATGCGTCGCGCACAGCAGCCAACGCCCGGAATCGTCAAAGAAGCGATCCGGCTGGAAGTCCATTTCCATCGCCACGTGGCTGCAACGATTGAGGTAGGCATGAGGCCGCCCTTCAAATCGGACAGCGAAGGCTCGACAAGTCTGCCCGGCATGAACCACATCGAAAGAGACGGCCCGCCCTCCTTCGACCAAGTCCGCCGCATTGCACAGAGGAACCTGCTCGCTCATGACACCATCAAGCGTTCGTCAGCAGCCATTCGCAAAGGCTCGGCACCGAGTGCGCCACATGTTGCGGCTTGAGCACCTCGAAGCCGCTCGGTTCGTGTGCCCCATAGCTCACGCCGACGCTGGCGCAGCCCGCGTTGATGGCAAGTTGCAAGTCGTGCGTCGTGTCGCCCACCATCAAGGTGCGAGCGGCGGGGACATCCAACTCTTCCATGAGCTCGACAAGCATCCTCGGGTGGGGTTTACCAAAAGTCTCATCGGCCGTTCTGGAGGCATCGAAGCGATTTCGCAGTTCGACCGACGCCAAAGCTTCGTTGAGGCCGCGTCTCGATTTGCCGGTGGCAACCGCGAGCTTGTGGCCGCGCGCGTGAAGGGCGTCGAGCATTGGCAGCACCCCGTCGAACAGAACGAGATCGTCCTGGTGCTGAAGATAGTGGTAGCGGTAGCGCGCCCCAAGCTCCGGGTATTTTTCTTTTGGCACATCCGGCGCTGCCTTGGCGAGCGCTTCAGCCAACCCGAGTCCGATCACCCAGGCGGCGTCGCTACCACTGGGTTTCGCGCCGCCGACGTCGACAACGGCAGCCTGAATGCAACGCACGATCAGGCGCGTCGAGTCGAACAATGTGCCGTCCCAATCGAAGGCGATCAGGTCGAATCGGCGCGGTCGCTGGCTATTCATGGGGTGCAGAAGTGGTAAATCCGGCAAGCCCCTGGCTTGCCGACTCGGGCAAGAGCGCCCGCAGGTCGGGCGGAAGATCCGCCTGCAGGCTCATTTCCGCCCCGGTTTCAGGATGCGCAAAGCGCAGGCGCCACGCGTGGAGGAACATGCGCTTGAGGCCCAGCCGATGCAGTGCTCTATTGCGCTCGAAGTTGCCGTACTTGTCGTCTCCGGCGATCGGATGACCGCTGGACGCAAGATGCACGCGAATCTGGTGAGTCCGGCCGGTCTTGATGGTCACGGCGAGAAGGGAGCACTCTGCGCCGCCTGGGGTCAGAGAGAAGACGCTCACAAGCGAGACCAAACTCACCGCCCGCATCGCG
>JAHJOG010000247.1 GCA_018820395.1 Gammaproteobacteria bacterium
CGCTCACCTTTGCCGCCGTCCGCCGCGTGCTCGCCGTGCAGGACGCCGGCGCAGCGCGCGGCCACCGCGCAGCGCCGGTCGTCGCCTGTCTCAACGACCGCACGGCCGAGGCCGCCGAAACGAACGGCCGCTGGCCGCCGGGTGTCGCGCTCTTCGACATCTTCGCGCGCTGCTTCAGCCGCAGCCAGCCCTACCCGGCCGCCGACGCCGACGCACGCGCCAGGCGCGTCAACAACGCCCACCAGGGCCAGCCCTGGGACGCGCTGTCGGACCGCTTCCGCTGGTCGAGCCGCCTCGCCGCAGACCACATGGACGTCAAGCTCGCTCTGCTCGGATTGAGCCCGCACGATTCCGATTTGCCACGAGCCTTGCGCGCACGCATGCAGTCGGACGAATCGATGCGCTGGCTGACGCGGCTCGAGCATCGCCGCTTCGTGGTCGAACGGCTGATCGAAGGGTGGCTGCTGCTCGACCGACCGTCCGGGCACCCCCACGATGCGCCGAGCGGCATGCGCTATGCCGGCCAAGACGGCGAATGGACGCAGAAGCGATTCCTCGACCTGAACGACACGCTGGTGCCTTTCGACGAACTGCCCGAAGAGACCGCGGACATCGATCGGTCCATCGTGGAGGCGATGATCGAGTGCTTCGAGGCCGAGCGCTCGACTCGCCCGAGCGCTTGAATGCCTGAACGGCCGAAAGCGAGCGGATTCCGGCGCTGGCTTCCGATGCGCATCCGGGCTCGTGTCTCGTCTACGTCCGACGCATGACCTCCGCAGTGGACCCCCACCGCGGTGCATAGACTCCCGCGGATCTTCTGCGACCTGCTGCCGGTCCCCGACGCGGCACGCCCGACCAGATCGCATCCCGCTACGAGTCCATGAAAAATCTCTTCATGCTGCTGGCCACCGCGCTGGCGCCCGCCCTATCCCTTGCCTGGGGCCCCGCCGCCCACTGGGCCATCGCCGAAATCGCGCAGCGCCACCTGTCGGCGCAGACGCGCAGCGTCATCGAGCGCGACCTGCTCGGGCCGGATGTGTCGCTCGCTTCCGTCGCGAGTTGGGCCGACGGCGACGTGCGGCGCACGCGTCCCGAGACGCGCGGTTGGCACTTCGTCGACCTGCGTCTCGCGCAGACCACCTACGACGACGCGCGAGACTGCGTCTACCGGCCCCGAACCGGGCCCCCACTGCGCAACAACTGCATCGTGGCCGCCATCGAGAGCCAGGCCGAGATCCTGAAGTCGCCCACCGCGCCGCGCGCCGACCGCGAAGAAGCTCTGCGATTCATCGTGCACCTCGTCGGCGACGTCCACCAGCCGATGCACACGGTGGACGAAGGTGTCGGCGGCAACGACATCCGGGTCTACTTTCCTTGCAACGAGCAGGACGACCGGTGTCCGGCCCACTCGGCCTCGAATCTTCACGCGGTGTGGGATTCGGGCCTGCTCCGCGCACCCTACTTTCGTTCGTGGGGCGAGATCGTCGACGAGCTCGATGCCCGATACATCCGCACGGGTCGGGCCAACGGGCTGCTGAAAGGCTGCCAAGGCGCACCACGACCGGTCGTCTGCTGGGCGCTCGAAACCCACGACGTCGCGCGCAAGCCCGGCTATGTCGTTGCCGACAACTCGGTGCTGGGCGACCGCTACGTGCAGCTCGTCGCGCAAGACCGCGATCGGCAACTGGTGCGCGCGGGGCTGCGCCTGGCCGGGCTGCTCGACGCTGTGCTGTCCAAGCAGTGAGGCGGCATCGACAGGAACCCGGCTCGGGCTCGCACCAACCGCACTCCGCACGATGCCCCTTTGGTCAATGCATCTGACTCTCCGGGAGCTTTGCGATCACCTTGATCTCGAACTGGAACCCGTAGAGCCACGTCACGCCGACGCCGGTCAGCGTCGGATGCGGCGCGCCGCCCCAATAGTCGGGCACGATCTTCCAGATCCTCTCGAAATTCGCCTCCGGGTCGACCACGAACATGGTGACGTCCACCACGTCATCGAAAGTGCAGCCTGCCGCCAGCAGCACCGCATTCAGATTGTCGAAAGCGAGCCGGACCTGAGCTTCCAGCTCCGGCTCGGGCGAGCCGTCCGGGCGGCTGCCGACCTGACCGGACACGAACAGAAAGCCGTTGGAGCGGACGGCGGGTGAATACCGGTTCTTGTCGTAGAGCGCCTGACGCCCTTCGGGGAACACGACATCGCGGCGGGGTTTGGATGGACTTTGCATGGGAGAGCCTTTGCGGTTTGAGGCAGAAAGATGCCAAGACTTTAGGCGTCCTCGTCGCCCGGATAAACACGCAGGAGCAAGAATCACTGTTCACGATATCCAACCAATCGTCCGAGGGAGATCTTCGATGGACCGTTTCAATGCGATGCAGGCTTCCTCACGCGTGGCGCACCCTCGATGAACGTATCATCCGCCCTCGCAGTGATCTCTGGCCACGTCTGCTGATCGGGCCTCGTTGCCAGCACATGAACGACCCGAAACCTCACGGCCCCCAACCCGATTCCATTCGCAAAGGCCGCCTCGCCGTGGGCTTGACGCAAACCGAGGTCGCCGCCTGGTGCAAGCGTCGCTGCATGGGCGGCAGCAATGGGAGACCGAATTCCTGGTCTGCATCAAGATGACCCGAGTACGGCCAGCATGACCGACACCCAGTTCATATCAATGGAAAAGCCAGACTATTCAGCACACACGCCGATGATGGCCCAGTACCTGGGCCTGAAGGCAGACCACCCGGACACGCTCCTGTTCTACCGAATGGGCGACTTCTACGAGCTCTTCTATGCCGATGCCGAAAAGGCGGCGCGGCTGCTCGACATCACGCTCACGCAGCGCGGCCAGTCGGCCGGCCAGCCGGTGGTGATGTGCGGGGTGCCCTTTCATGCGGTCGAGACCTACCTTGCGCGGCTCATCAAGCTGGGCGAATCGGTGGCGATCTGCGAGCAGGTCGGCGAGGTCGGGGCGACCAAGGGGCCGGTGGAACGCAAGGTGGTGCGCGTCGTCACGCCGGGCACGCTCACCGACGCGGAGCTGCTGTCCGACAAGAGCGAATCGCTGCTGCTGGCGGTGCATGCGGGCGCGCGCAACGTCTGCGGGCTCGCGTGGCTTGCCGTGACCGGGGCCGAAATGCGGCTGGCCGAATGCCCGGCGGATGCTCTCGAAGCGTGGATCTCGCGCATCGCGCCAAGCGAACTGATCTACAGCGCCGAGGTCACGCCGGCTTTCGAAGCGCGGCTCAAGCTCGCGCGCGACGGCGCGGCCTTCACCCTGTCGCTGCGCCCGGCCTGGCAGTTCGACCCGGGGCTGGGCGAACGCAAGCTGCGCGAGCAGATGGGCAGCGCCCACCTCGCGGCGTGGGGCGCCGAGTCGCTCGCGCAGGCGCATGCGGCCGCCGCCGCCCTGCTGGGCTATGCCGAACACACGCAGGGCCGCGCGCTGTCGCACCTGCAGCGGCTGCGCGTGGAACGCGACGACGAGCTGATCGAGCTGCCGCCGGCCACGCGGCGCAACCTCGAGCTGGTGCAGACGCTGCGCGGCGAAAGCGCGCCGACCCTCTTCTCGCTGCTCGACACCTGCATGACGGGCATGGGGAGCCGCCTCCTCAAGCGCTGGCTGCTCGCGCCGCGGCGCGATCGTGGCGAAGCCCAGGGACGGCTCGGCGCGATCCAGGCGCTGCAGACCGCGGCAGCCGACGGCGGCGCGGCGCCGTGGCAGGCGCTGCGCGAACGGCTCCGGCACACCAGCGACGTGGAACGCATTTCGGCGCGCATCGCGCTGCGGCAGGTGCGCCCCCGCGAGCTGGTCGCGCTCGCCGCGACGCTGGCCAAGGCGA
>JAHJOG010000025.1 GCA_018820395.1 Gammaproteobacteria bacterium
AGCGGCCGAGACGACACCCGCCGATGCCCGCCCGCCGCTCGCACCGCCCTGGGCCGATTTCTTCGCGCACCTCGGCGCCAGCGGCTTCGCCGATCTGCCGCGCCGTGCCGTGAACCTCGAGCGCCAGATCAGCGACAACGGCGTCACCTACAACGTCTATGCCGACGCCGACGGTCCTCAGCGCCCGTGGTCGCTCGACCTCTTTCCGTTGATCGTCTCGCCCGAGAGCTGGACGCAGATCGAAACCGGCGTGCTCCAGCGCGTGCGTGTGCTCGACCGCGTGATGGCCGACGTCTACGGCCCGCAGCAGCTGCTGGCCGAAGGCCTGCTGCCTTCCGCGCTGGTGCACGGCCATCCGGGCTACCTGCGCGCGATGCACGGCGTCAAACCGCCGGGCGACACGTGGCTGCACATCGCGGCCTTCGACCTCGCGCGCGGCCCCGACGGCAAGTGGTGGGTCGTCTCGCAGCGCACGCAGGCGCCGTCCGGGCTCGGCTACCTGCTCGAGAACCGGCTGGCGGTGCCGCGGCAGTTCCCACAGGCTTTCGAGGCGCTCAACATCCAGCGGCTCGCCGCGACCTACAACGCGATGATGGACGGCCTGCAGCGCATGTGCCCGGCCGGCCACCCGCCGCACATCGCGCTGCTCACGCCGGGTCCGTACAACGAGACCTACTTCGAGCATGCCTACCTGGCGCGCTACCTGGGCATCACCCTCGTTGAAGGCAACGACCTCACCGTGCGCGACCAGCGGCTGTACCTCAAGACGCTGCAGGGCCTGCGACCGGTGCACGGGCTCATCAAGCGGCTCGACGACGAGTTCCTCGATCCGCTCGAACTGCGGCCCGACTCCACCCTCGGCGTGCCCGGCCTGCTGCAGGCGATCCGCGCCGGCAACGTGCTGGTGGCCAACATGCCCGGGTCGGCCTTTCTCGAATCGCCCGCGCTGCTCGGCTTCCTCCCCGCGCTGGGCCGGCGGCTCATCGGCGAAAAGCTGCTGCTGCCCGCACTGCCCACCTGGTGGTGCGGAGAACGCGCCGCCATGGAAGCCGTGCTGCCGCAGCTCGACGGCTGCGCCATCAAGTCGACCTACCCGCCCGGCGACCCTGCCCACCATGGTTTCGAAGCCGTGCTCGGCAGCCAGATGAGCCGGCGCGAACTCGACGAATGGGCCGGCCGCATCGTGCGCCAGGGCGACGAGCACACCGTGCAGAGCTACCTGCGCCTGTCGCAGATGCCCACCTGGGACCGTGAGCGCAGACCAGGCCAGATCGCGCCCCGCTCGGTGTTGTTGCGCGTCTTCGCGGTGAGCGACGGACCGAAGTCCTGGCGCGTGCTGCCCGGCGGGCTGGCCCGACTTGCCGGACCGGACGCGCAGATCGCGTCGATGCAACGCGGCGGCAGCAGTGCCGACGTGTGGGTGCAGGTCGCCGGTGAAGTCGACCGCACCACGCTCCTGCAGTCGCACACCACGCCGGCCTCGCTCGCGCGCCACCGCGCCCCGGTCACCAGCCGCGCGGCCGAAAACATGTTCTGGCTCGGCCGCTACACCGAGCGCGCCGAGAACGCAGTGCGCCTCGCGCGGCTCACGCTCGACGTGCTGGGCGGCGAAGACCAGTCGTCGCGCGCCGTGCTGGCCTGGCTGCACCGCCTGGCGCTGCGCAACGCGCTGGTGCCCGACGAAGTGCCCAGCATTCCCCGCTCGCGCCGCGTCTTCGAACGCGCGCTCATCGCGGAGCTCGGCGACGTCGACCGGGGACGCAGCGTCGGCTACATCCTCGGCTGCGTGCGCCAGGCCGCGGCCGCCGTCCGCGAGCGGCTGTCGCAGGACAACTGGAACCAGATCGTTCATGCCGAAAGCACCTTCCTGCGCCGCACGGCCGAGCAGGCCGGCGAGCAAGGCGACAACAGCTATTCGAGCGCGGCCGCCCTGCGCACGCTCGAATCCACCAGCACGGCGCTGGCCGCGATGACCGGCGCGCAAACCGACCGCATGACGCGGGACGACGCCTGGCGGTTGCTGTCGATCGGTCGGCACATCGAGCGCCTCGCGTTTCTTTCCTCCGCGCTGGCGGCAGGTTTCGAGATCGATTCGGTGCACGAGATCGCGGGCTTCGAAGCCATGATCGCGCTCTTCGACAGCACGATCACTTTCCACGCCCGCTACCAGCAGCGGCGCGACGTGGCGACGATGGTGGACCTGCTGGTACTGGACGGCGACAACCCCCGCTCGCTGGCCTGGGTCACCCAGACGCTGCGTGGGCGCATCGCGCGACTCGCGGGCAGCGCGCCGGGCAAGCTGACGGCGCTGTCGTACGACCTGCCGGACCCGGCCGAATGGACGCTCGAGCATTTGTGCGCGACGGACGGCGAAGGCAGGCATGCGGCGCTCGAGGCGCTCTTCGGCGTCTGCGAATCGGCTGCGTATTCCGTGTCCGACTCGATCGGGACGCGGTACTTCACGTTGACTTCGGAATCGTTGCGGTCTGTGGGGATTTGAGGGCGGTCGGTCGCCTTTGCCTTGAGCGTAGTGCTCGCGGCGACACCGTTCGTTTGTCCCATAGAGAACGCACGCGGCAAGTGGCGTTCGTTTGTCCCTTGGGTGATCCGCCCGGCAGGCAGTGCGAGCTGTTCCGGCTTCACTGCGGCGGCCCTTCGGGCTTCCTTGCGGTGCTCGCACTTCGCGGGGTCCGCAGAACTCGCTTCGCTCAGACAGCTGCGGCCCTTTTTCCGCGAAGTGCTGCGCTCCTCA
>JAHJOG010000248.1 GCA_018820395.1 Gammaproteobacteria bacterium
ATCCACCGGACGCCCTTTTTCATTGGGCAAAGCACGTGCGCTATCCAAGCGCAGGTGATTTCAGATGGCCGCCAACGCCTGGTCGAGATCGGCCCGCAGATCGTCGATGTGTTCGATGCCGACCGACAGGCGCACCGTGGCTTCAGACACCCCCGCCTTTGCGAGTTCTTCCGGAGACAGCTGACGGTGCGTGGTGGAAGCCGGGTGAGTCGCCAGTGAGCGCACGTCGCCGATGTTGACCAGCCGGGTGAACAGCTTCAACGCATCGAGGAATCGGGCGCCGGCTTCGCGGGTGCTGCCACTGGCGCTGTCGACGCCGAAGGTCAGCACGCCGCTGGCCTTCAGGTGTTTGGCCACCGCGAGTGTGTTGTCGCAGATGCGGTCCATGCGCAGCGCCAGGGTTTCGATGCCCTGCAAGATGAGAAAGGCGTTGAACGGCGAGATCGCCGCGCCGGTGTTGCGCAGCGGGACGACGCGGGCGCGCCCAATGTACGCCGCGGGCCCCAGCGCCTCGGTGTAGACCACGCCGTGGTAGCTGACGTCCGGCTCTCGTTCAGGCGCTTGAAGCGCTCCTTGTGCTCTGCCCACGGGAACTTGCCTGAATCGACGATGGCGCCGCCGATGCTCGTGCCGTGGCCACCCAGGTACTTGGTCAGCGAATGCACGACGATGTCCGCGCCATGTTCGATCGGACGGCTCAGGTAGGGCGAGGGAACCGTGTTGTCGACGATCAACGGAACGCCGTGGCGGTGCGCGATTTCGGCGATGGCCGCAATGTCGGTGATGTTGCCGGCCGGGTTGCCCAGAGATTCGACGAAGACCGCCTTGGTTCGCGCATCGAACAGCGGCTCGAAACTCGAGGGGTCGCGGTGGTCGGCAAAGCGCGTGCTGATTCCGGACAGCGGCAAGGTGTGCGCAAAGAGGTTGTAGGTGCCGCCATACAACGCCGTGCTGCTGATGATGTTGTCGCCGGCTTCCGCGATGGTCTGGATGGCGTACGTCACGGCCGCCTGGCCGGAAGCGACGGCCAGCGCGGCGATTCCGCCTTCGAGCGCGGCGACGCGCTGCTCGAGCACGTCCTGCGTCGGGTTGTTGATCCGCGTGTAGATGTTGCCGGGCACCTTCAGGTTGAACAGGTCCGCGCCGTGCTGCGCACTGTCGAACGCGAATGCCGCCGTCTGATAGATGGGAGGAGCCGCAGCACGCGTGGTCGCTTCGGGCGAGTAGCCGGCATGAACGGACAAGGTTTCGAATTTGTAGGGTTGAGTCATTGCATGTCTTTCTGTTCGTAGGTCGGATAAAGGCGCAAATCGACGGTCGGCAGCGGCCGAGCGATTGGCGCCAAGGCCTCGGACGTCTGTTGGACTGGCGTAGCCGGCCCGGGCGGCGCCTTCGGAGCGTTCGTGGAAGACAGGGCCTGCCGCACCACGTCGGGCGTCAGGCTCGGTGCGAACGATTCGATGAAGGCCAGCACGTAGCGCCGCAGGTAGTTGCCGCGCCGCAGCGCCAGCCGCGTATGGTTGATGCCGAACAGTGGGCCAGCGTCCACCGCGCGCAGGGCCGTGTCGCGCTCGGCCTCGAAGGCCATGGTGGCGATGATTCCTACGCCCATGCCGAGCGCCACGTAGGTCTTGATCACGTCCGCGTCCATCGCGGCCAGAACGATGTCGGCACGAAGCCCGGCGCGGGCGAACGCGGCGTCGATGCGCGTGCGGCCGGTCAGGCCGGCGTCGTAGGTGATGAGTGGATGGCGCGCGAGCTCCTGCAGCGACAGAGGTTCTGCGAGCACCGGGTGACCGGGTGGCGCGATCACCGCATGGGTCCACCGGTAGCTGGGCAGGGCGGCCAGCTGCGGGTAGTCGGCGAGCGCCTCGGTGGCGATGCCGACGTCGGCTTCACCGTCGAGCAGCATCTGGGCCACCTGACGCGGTGACCCTTGATGCAGCCGCAGGCGCACGTCCGGAAACTGCACCCGAAAATCCTGCAGGGCTTCGGGCAGGGCGTAGCGGGCCTGGGTGTGGGTCGCGGCAATGGACAGCTCGCCACGCGTCTGTGCGGCAAATTCCTCGCCGGCCTTGCGCAGGTTGCCGCTTTCCATCAGCAGCCGCTCGACGATAGGCAGCACATGCTCGCCGGGCGCGGTCAGCCCCGTGAGGCGTTTGCCGGCGCGCACGAAGAGCGGAACGCCGAGCTCTTCTTCGAGCTCGCGGATCTGCCGGCTCACGCCCGGCTGTGAGGTGTGCAATGCCTGCGCTGCGTCGGTCAGGTTGAAGTTGCACCGCACCGCTTCGCGCACGGTGCGCAGTTGCTGGAAGTTCATGGGGCTCCAAGACGCCCGCGCGTCGGTGGACATCGTCGGGAACCCGCCATTGTTTCGCCGCAGGCCGTCCGATCCAACGACTGTTTGCTCGGTTGCTTATGCGCGAAAGCTTATGCGCGAATGCATATGCGCCGCCGCATTGGGCGCGCCCGCATATCTGATCGGTTCATAAGAAAGGCGAAACACCTTCGTTCCCGTGCGGCGGCGGATTTCCAAGAATCCGGGCTCGAATTTCCATCGGACCGTTTCACATGAATCCACGTCGCCATTTCATCCAACGTTCGGCTGCGCTGGCGGCCGCCTTGGCCGTTCCCACCTCTTTCGCTCAAAAGGCGCCGACGGCCGGCCCCATCACGCTGCTGAACGTTTCCTACGATCCCACGCGCGAGCTCTATGTCGAATACAACGAGGCCTTCGCGCGCCACTGGAAGGAAACGACCGGCCAGGACGTGAACGTGCGCCAATCCCATGGCGGCTCCGGCAAGCAGGCACGCTCGATCGTCGACGGGCTGGGAGCCGACGTGGCCACGCTGGCGCTGGCGGCCGACACCGATGCGCTCGTGAGCCACGGCGAATGGGTCAAGCCCGGATGGCAGAAGCGTCTGCCGCACAACGCGTCGCCTTACACGTCGACCATCGTGTTCCTGGTGAAGAAGGGCAATCCCAAGGGCATCAAGGATTGGGACGACGCGGTCAAGGCCGGTGTTCAGGTGATCACGCCCAACCCCAAGACCTCCGGCGGGGCGCGATGGAACTACCTGGCCGCCTGGGAATACGCGCGCCGCAAGTACGGCGACGACGCGAAGGCGCGCGACTTCGTCGCACGCCTCTACCGCAACGTGCCCGTGCTCGACACCGGCGCGCGCGGCAGCACCAACACCTTTGTGCAACGCGGCGTCGGCGACGTGCTGCTCGCCTGGGAGAACGAGGCCTTCCTGGCGCTGAAGGAATTCGGCTCGGACAGGTTCGACATCGTCGTGCCCTCGCTGTCGATCCTCGCCGAACCGGCGGTGACCGTGGTCGACAAGGTGGTGGACAAGCGCGGCACGCGCGCCGTGGCGGAGGAATACCTGAAGTACCTCTACAGCGACGAAGGCCAGGACATCGCGGGGCGCAACTTTTATCGCCCCACCTCCGCCAAGGCCCAGGCCCGCTTCGCGAGCCGGTTTCCCAAGTTGAACCTGTTCACCATCGACGAGGCCTTCGGCGGCTGGACGCAGGCCACCCGCGCGCACTTCGCGGACGGCGCGAGCTTCGATCAGATCTACAGCAAGTAGGCGCTTCAGCCGACGCGGCCGGCGCGGCCGATCACGCCCATCCGGCCGATCAGGCCGGCCAGCGCCAGCGACGCCCGGCGACGCAACACCACGTGCCGGGCGAACGGCGTCAGCGGTCCTCCGACGAAGCGGAAATACCAGGTGTTCGCCGCGAAGGGCGGTGTTCCACGGAGCGCGCGACGCAGGTGGCGCCCCTGCCACGGCTTGTGGGCGCCGACCGCATGCGAGAGGTGCCGCCCGTTGGGCGCGAAGCCCATGGCTTCGGGGCCGTGCGCGTCGACACGCACGGCGCACAGCATCAACGCGAAGTTGAGCGCGTCTTCGTCGGTGGAATGAAACAGGCTGCCTGGGACCCCCGCCTTGCGCTGCCGCGGAGCGCGTCCGCATTCGGCGGCGACGATTCCGCAAACCCGCGCCCAGGTCTTCACGAAAGCCAACTGCGACCGCGGCACCGCGACGAAGCCGCTGTTGAAGTAGCGATGGCGCGCCTCGAGCGGCACCAGTCCGCGCGGCGCGAAATAGTCGGCCCACTGGCGCCGCTTCGGAGCGTCGGCCGGCAGATCGCCGTCCGATTCCTCGACCAGCGCCAATCCGTCGGCGGTGAACCATTCGGCCATCTGCGGCCAGGGGCAGGTGACCACGATGTCGGGATCGACATAGGCGCACGCCTCGGCATCGGGTTCGCGCTCTTCGAGGATCTCGCGAATCAGATCGGCCTTGCAGTAGTTGAGGCTCACGGGCGGATCGAGCGCGATGGTGCAGAGCTTCAACGCGGGCGTGACCTGCAATGTCGTCTCGCCATCGAAGCGCGGGTGCGTTCGGATCCAGTCCGGCAGCGGCCCGCGGTGGCCGATCCACAGCGTGCCCTCGTAGCCTGCGGCGGCCAGCGAGTTGGCGAGGCCGGCCACGCCGAAGTGGTAGTGGCCTTCGAACAGCGTGCACAAGGTGATGCTCATCGTCATGTCATCGGCGATTGCGCCACCGGCTGAAGCCGGCGTGGCGCCGATGGCAGACGATCACGGGTCAGGCGTGTCCAAGGTCACGAAAAATCCGTCTGTGCGCGGCGTCTGTTGTCGACGCGCAGACCCGGGGGCGCAAAAAAAGTCGCCGTTGACCTACACGCGCCCCGCGGCGCTCGCCGCAAGGTGCCGTCACGCGCCGCCGAATTTCGGCTTGCGCTTTTCCTTGAAGGCCTGGGTCGCTTCCTTGTGATCGGCCAGCTCGAAGGTCACCTGTTCGAGTGCCATCGAGGCTTCCATCAGCCGGTTCACGCGGTCCTTGACGATCTGGTTGATCGACAGCTTGGTCCAGCGCGTGGCCCACACCGGTCCGTCGGCGAGTTCCTGCGCGATCTTCCGTGCGAAGTCGAGCACTTCGGAACGCGGCTGGACGTGGTTCACCAGGCCGATGCGCTCGGCTTCCGGGCCTTTGAGCAGCGTGCCGCGCATGAGGAACTCCTTGGCCTTGGACACGCCGACCAGAAGCGGCCAGATCACGGTGCCGCCGTCGCCCGCAACCAGGCCGACCTTGTTGACGTGGCTGTCGCCGATGCGCGCGTCGTCGGCCATCACCGTGATGTCGCAGAGCAGCGCGATGGTGGCCGCCAAGCCGATGCAGTCGCCGTTGATGGCGCAGACGATCGGCTTGTCGAGGTCGAGCAGGCGGCTCACCAGGCGCCGGCTGACCATCGGGTCGTGCACCTCGCCTTCTTCGAGCACGTCGCCGCCGGGCCGGTCCGACATGGCCTTCACGTCCCCGCCGAAGCTGAAGTAATTGCCGGAGCCGGTGAGCAGGACACTGTGCACCGACATGTCGTCGGCCAGGTCGTCCCAGATGGTGCGCAGCTCGCGGATCAGGCGCTGGTTGATAAGATTGCGAGCGTCAGGCCGGTTGAGCGTGACGGTCGCGACCTTGTCGGCGACCTCGATCTTCAGGTCATGGTAGTGGGCGTAGTTCGACATGGATGCTCCAAGAGGAAAGTCAATCGGCGCTGATGTTGGCGTCGCGGATGATCGGCGCCCACTGCGCGATGTCGGAGGTGATCATCTCGCCGAGCTTCTCGGGCGTGGTGGTGCTCGCCGTCACGCCGAACTTGACGAACGACTGCTCGATCGCAGGCTGCGCCGTCGCCTTGTTGATGGCGCGATTGAGCTTGTCGACCACCGCTTTCGGCGTGCCGGCCGGCGCCAGCAACGCGAACCAGGTTTCGGCGTCGTACCCCGGCAGCACGCTCGCGATGGTCGGCGTACCCGGCGCCAGCGGCGAGGGTTGGGGGGATGTGACGCCGAGCAGCTTCAGCTTGCCGTCGGCGATGAACTGGTTCATCGGCCCGGACGACGCGGTGATGAGCATCTTGACCTCGCCCGTCACGATCGCCTGGGTCGTCCCGGCCTGGCCCTTGTAGGGAACATGGGTCATGCGGACGCCGGCCGCCTTCAGAAAGAGCTCGCTCGCCAGATGGCCGAAGGAGCCGACACCGGCCGACGCGTAGGGCAGGGGGTTCGGCTGCTTCTTGGCGTATTCGATGAAGCCCTTCAGGTCCTTGACCGGAAGATCGCCCGGCACGACCAGGAACAGCGGTGCTCGCGATACCAACGCGACGGGCGCGAAGTCCTTGCCGCCGTCGAAGCCGGCGTTCTTCGACACCTTCGGCGTGACCGAGAGGATGCCGCTGTTGGTGAAGAAGAGCGTGTAGCCGTCGGGCGTTGCGTGCACCACTTCGCGCGCGCCAATGGCGCCGGCCGCGCCCGGCTTGTTGTCGATGATCACCGCCTGGCCCAGTTCGCTTCGCATCGGCTCGCCGAGGACGCGGGCCATGTTGTCGGTGGTGCCGCCGGCCGAATACGGCACCACGATGCGGATCGGCTTGTCGGGAAAGGACTGGGCCCACAGGGCCGTGGGCGCGGCGAGCAAGGCGGCGAGCGCCGCGGTCAGCAGTTTCTTCATCGTTGTCTCCAGTGTTGTTGTCGGGGCCGGGTCAGCGCAGCAGTTCGCGGGCGATCACGCTGCGCTGGATCTGGTTGGTGCCTTCGAAGATCTGCGCGAGCTTGGCGTCGCGCATCATTCGTTCGACCGGGTAGTCCTTGGTGTAGCCGTAGCCGCCGAAGATCTGCACCGCGTCGGTGGTGACCTTCATGGCCATGTCGCTGCCGAAGCACTTGGCCATGCTGGCGAGCACGTTGAGGCGGGCCCAGTCGCCTTCGTCGCCGGCGCGCGCACATTCGTACACCAGTGCGCGCCCGGCCTCGATGCCGATCGCCATGTCGGCAAGCATGAACTGCACGCCCTGGAACTCGGAAATGCTGCGCTTGAACTGCTTGCGCTCCTTGGCGTACTCCACCGACACATCCAGCGCGCCCTGCGCGAGCCCGACGCACTGCGCGCCGATGGTCGGCCGGTTGAGGTCGAGCGCGCGCATCGACGCCTTGAAGCCCTTGCCTTCCTCGCCGATCAGGTTTTCGATCGGCACGCGCACGTTGTCGAAGAAGATCGGCGTGTTCGGCGCCCCGCGCCAGCCCATCTTGCGTTCGTGGCGCCCGAAGGTGACGCCCCGCATCTTCTTCGGCTCCACCACGAAGGCGCTGATGCCATCCGCGCCGCTCTGCCCGCTGGTGCGCGCCATCACCACGATGTAGTCCGCCACCACGCCGTAGCTGCACCACTGCTTGCGGCCGTTGATGACATAGGAGTCGCCGTCGAGCACGGCCCGGGTGTTCATCGCACCGATGTCGGAGCCGGCCTGCGGCTCGGAAATCGCGATCGCGGTGACCACGCCGCCCTTGGCCACCTCGGGCAGGAATCGCTGGCGCTGCTCTTCGGAGCCGAAGTGCAGCAGCGGCATGATGAACATGGTGTTCAGCCCCGCGATCGAACCGCAGGCCGGCGACACGCGCGAGATTTCCTCGCGTGCGATGCACATCATGGTCAGGTTGCCTTCCGGTCCGCCGTAGCGCTCGGGGATCCAGAGCTGCATCAACCCCATCTCTCCATAGAGCTTGACCAGCTCTTCTGGAAAGCGGTCGGTCTCGTCGATCTCGGCCGCGATCGGCGCCACGTGCTTGGCGACCATGCGCCGGATGCTGTCGCGAAACGCCAGTTGTTCTTCGGAAAAATTCATGGGCATCGGTCCTTGTTCGAATCGTCTTGCGATCAAGGCTACGGCCGCACCCTGCGCGGAACAATCCGGCTTCAGGCACAGCATCTGTGCGGCGGCGGCAAGGTTGCGGCGGGACTGGGGCCGGCGGCGGGACGCTGCACGGCCCCGTCGGGCTAGGGTTTGGCGCGTTGCGCGCACAGGCGCGCTCCCTACACTCGAATCGCCATGTACGACAACATCCGCGAGCTCGCGTTCTTCCTCCGCGTTTCCGAGGAAGCCAGTTTTTCCGCCGCCGCGCGCAGCCTCGATCTCGACCCCTCGACCATCAGCAAGGTGGTGCAGCGGCTGGAAAACCGCCTTGGCGTGCGGCTCTTCCACCGCACGTCGCGGGCGCTGCGGTTGACGCAGGAAGGCGAACGCTTTCTGGCCTCGGCGCAGAAGGTGATGCAGGCCCTCGAAGAAGCCGAAGAGTCGCTGAGCCCTTCGCTGAACGAAGTCGGCGGCGTGCTGCGCATCGCCTGCACGCCGGCGCTGGCCCGGCTCTGGCTCGCACCGCTCATGCCCGCCTTCTGCGAAGCGCACCCCAAGCTGCGGCTCGAATTCATCCAGTCGGCCACGCCGCCCGACATGTTCGAGCAGCAGATCGATCTGAGCTTTCAGAGCGGCAGCATTCCCGATTCGTCGCTGGTCGCGCGCCGCGTCGGCACCGTGCGCTGGCGCGTGTACGCGGCGCCTTCGTACCTGGAGCGGCATGGGGTGCCGCGCACGCCTGCCGACCTGGCCGGGCACCGTTGCCTCAATTTCCTGCCGGGCTCGTACCGCAGCAACTGGCATCTGAAGGAAGGCCACACGCTGCACACCCTGGCGCCGGTCGGCGCCGTGTCGGCCAACGGCGGCGACCTGCTGTGCGCGCTGGCCGTGGCCGGCATGGGCCTCGCGCGGCTGGCCGAATACCGCGCCGACGCCGACGCCCCCGCAGGAAGCCTGGTCACGGTGCTCGACGAGTTCGAGCCCGAGGGCGAGCCGATGTATGCCGTGTACCCGAGCCGGCGGCACCTGAGCCTGCGCGTGCGGGCCTTTCTCGAGCACATCGGCGAGCAGCTGAGCGAGCCGCGCTAGCCCGCGTTCGCGGGCGCTGTGCCGGTCCGGCACAGATGCTGTTCCTGCTTCTGCATTGCCGGCCGGCGCGGCGCGTCCGATGCTCGGGCCAGAAGACAGCAATCAGCAAAGGCTCGCTCATGGACAAACCTTCCCCACGGCGCGACTCGCTCGCGGGCATCACGGTGGTCGACTTCACCATCGTGATGTCCGGCCCGATGTGCACGCGAATGATGGCCGACGCGGGCGCCGACGTCATCAAGATCGAGGCGCCCGACGGCGACGTCGTCCGCCAGCGCCCGCCGCAGCGCGGCGGCATCAGCACCTACTACGCATCGATGAACTGCGGCAAGCGCAGCGTCGTGCTCGACCTGCAGACCGACGCCGGCAGGCGGCTGGCCCGCGAGCTGGCCGTCAAGGCCGACGTGGTGGTCGAGAACTTTCGCCCGGGCGTGATGAAGCGGCTCGGCCTCGACCACGACACCTTGTCGCGCGACAACCCGCGCCTCGTCTACGCATCGATCTCGGGCTTCGGGCAAACGGGGCCCAAGGCGCAGACGCCGGCCTATGCGCCGGTGATCCATGCAGCCTCGGGCTACGAACTCGCGTACAGCGAATACCAGCGTGGCAGCGCCCGGCCGGCCAACAACGGCATCTTCATCGCCGACGTGCTCGGTGCGTCGCATGCCTTCGGCGCGATCCAGTTGGCCCTGGTCGAGCGCGCGACGAGCGGGCTGGGGCAGGCCATCGACGTGTCGCTGATGGATTCGGTGCTCGGCATGCTGATCTACGAGATGCAGGCCGCCCAGTTCCCGCCCGAGCGGCCCCGCCAGGTGTACGAGCCCGTGAAGGCCAGCGACGGCTTCGTGATGGTCGCCGCGGTGACGCAGAAGAACCTCGAAGTGCTCTTCGACGTCATCGGCTTTCCCGAAGGCAAGACCGACCCGCGCTTTGCCAACGTGGCCAGCAAGGAAGCCCACTGGCCGGCGCTGCTCGAACTGATCGAGGGCTGGACCCGCCAGCGCACCGGCGCGGAATGCGAGGCCGTGCTCATGAAGGCCGGCGTGCCATGCTCGCGCTACCGCACCGTGGGCGAGGCGATGGCCGACCCGCAGATCGTTGCACGCGGCACGATGACGTCGCTAGGGGTCGGCGACGACACCTTCCTCGTCGCCAACGCGCCCTATGTGCTGTCGGCGACGCCAACGTCGGCGCGTGCCCGCCTGGCCGGGCTGGGCGAACACAGCGTCGAGGTGCTGCAGGAAAAGCTCGACCTGTCCGACAGCCAGATCCAAGAGCTGCAGGGGCAGGGTGTGCTCGGAAAGGCCGCGCAATGACGGCCCGCGGCGTTGAGGCCCTGCCCGGTGCCGAAGAGCGCGCCATGCTGCGCGACAGCGTGCGCGGCTTTCTGGAATCGCGCTGGCCGGCCGCCGGCGCCGTCGATCGCGCGAACGATCCGGCGGAGGCGGCGTCGCTCTGGCAAGGGCTCGTCGGCCAGGGCCTGGCGCAGCTCGGCGCGGTCCGCGAAGAAGGCGGACTGCGCGAACTCGTGATCGTGATGGAAGAACTGGGGCGCGCGGGCGCACCGGCGCCCCTGCTCGGCGCCGCAATGGTCAACCTGGCATGGGCGAGAGCGGCGCACGAGCCGCAGCCCGAAGTCCACGCCGCGTCGGACACCGCCTTCGAACCCGCCTCGGTCGCCGCCGCAGTGGATCCTGTAGCAGCGCGCCTGCTCGACCGCGTGCACAGCGGACAGGCGCGCATCGCCGTGTCCTTCGGTGAGCTCGACCCGGATTCGAGCGCCGCCACGCTCGACTGGGCCGGCGACGCGCTGCAAGGCACGCTGCGCTTCGTCGACGGTGCCGCCTTTGCCACCGATCTGCTCGTGGCCACGCCGGACGGACTCGTGCGGGTCGACCTCGACCAGCCCGGCGTCGTCGTCACGCCGACGCGCGCGCTCGGCGCCGGCGGATGGTGCGAGGTGTCGCTCGAAGCGGTGCCGGCGCAGTCGATCGTCGTGGCCGAAAGGCGCCTCGCCGACCTGCGCGTGGCCGCCAGCCTGCTGCTGCTCGCACGCGCGCACGGCGCGGCCCGGCGCGCTTTCGAATTGGTGGTCGACTATGCCGGCGAGCGCCGCCAGTTCGGTCAGCCCATCGGCCGCTTCCAGGCCATCCAGCACAAGCTGGCCGACGCCTTCATCGCGCTCGAAGGCGTGCGGCTGACGGTCGAGCATGCGGCGCAGGTCTTCGATCTCGGCGGAGACTGGCGCTACTTCGCGCACGCTGCGCTGGCATTCGGTGGTCCGGCGTTGCGGCGCACGGCGCTGGAAACACAGCATGCCTTCGGCGCCATCGGCTATGCCGAGGAACACGAGGCGCCGCGCCACTTTCGCCGGGTGCATCTCGACACGATGGTGCTCGGCGGTGCGCGCGAAGCGCGTGCGGGGCTCGCGGCGCTGCTGCTCGACGCCGACGACGCCCGCGTACCCGAATACGACCTGGGCGAGGCAGGCAACGCCTTTCGCGCCGAGTTGACCGCGTGGCTCGACGCGCACTGGTCGGGTGCGCGCAAGCAGGCCTTCGACGCCCAGGAATTCCACCACCGCGAGTTCGACCCGTCCTTTGCGCGCGACCTCGGCCAGACCGGCTGGATCGGCATGGCGTGGCCCCGCGAATTCGGCGGCCAGGCGCGCACGCCGCTCGAACAGCTCGCCTTCATGGAAGCCATGGAGCGCGCCGAAGCGCCGCGCGTCGGCGCTGCGGTGCAGGCCAATGCGCTGATCATGTTCGGCACGGCAGAGCAGCAGGCGCGCTGGCTGCCCGAGATCCTGCGCGGCGAGGCGATGCACGGCATGGGCTACAGCGAACCCGACAGCGGCTCCGACCTCGCGTCGCTGCGCACCAGCGCCGTGCGGGACGGCGACGAGTGGGTCATCAACGGCCAGAAGATCTGGACCACGACCTACTGGGGAAAGTACATGTTCCTCGCGGCACGCACCGACCGCGACGCCCAGCCGCAGCATGCCGGCATCAGCATGTTCGTCGTGCCCATGGACTCGCCCGGCATCAGCGTCAAGCCGGCCACCACGATGTACGACGGCCGCTTCGCCAACATCTTCTATGACGACGTGCGCATTCCGGCCGACCACCTCGTCGGGCCGGTCAACGGCGGCTGGAAGGTGCTGACCGGCGCGCTCGCCAACGAGCGCGGCACGGTCGGCGGCGGCATCGTGCTGAAGGTGGTGCACGGCTTCGAGCTGTTGTGCCGCGAGATCCGGTCGACTGCGGCGCTCCGCGACGATCCGCTCACGCGCGATCGCATCGCCACGCTGGCCGCCGAGATCGAGGTCGGCCGCCGCATGATGATCCACTGCGCCGAACTGGCCACCAGCGGCACCACGCCGCCCGCGGTCGGCGCGATGAGCAAGGTCTTCTCCGGTGAGCTGATGGAGCGCTATGGCGAGGCCGCGCTCGAACTCCTCGGCCCGCGCGCAGCCCTGTCGCAGGGTGCGGCCGGTGCGCTGGCCAACGGCCACTTCGAGCAGCAGCTGCGCCATTCGCTCATGTGGGTCATCAGCATCGGCACCAACGAGATTCAGCGCAGCCTGATCGCGCAGCGCGGGCTCGGCTTGCCGCGTTGAGTTTCGCTGGGCAATCGAACGGGGCGGGACACTAGCAGACACCGGCCAATGCCGCTCGCAGCAGGTCCAGGCGCGGGTTGGCCGGCTCGCTGCGAAAGATGAGAGCGACGGGACCCGTTGCGATCGGCGGCTCCACCCGAACGCGCCTGACCTTCGCCGCGATGGCCGCGCCTTCGATTGCGGATTCCGGCACCGCGCTCAAGCCAAGCCCGGCCGCCACCAGGCGAAGGTTCGTGAAAGGGCTGGTCGATTCGATGACGGGCGTCGGCGGCGCGACCCCTTCGCGCCGGAAGGCGTCGTCCATCATGCGCCGCACCATCGAGCTGCCGGCCGGCATGATCCAGCGCTCGGCGCCGAGGCGCTGCCAGGGGACGCGGCGCGCGCGGCCCAGGGGATGGTCCGGCGGCGCGATGACGGTGAAGGCCGCGTCGAAGAGCTTGTCGTACCGAAGCGCCCGTCCGGCCGCCTCGGGCAACTCCATCGGATAGCTGCTCACGAGCGCGTCGAGCCGGCCCGCCAGCAGCGCGTTGATGAGCAGGGGAACGCGTTCTTCCTGCAACTGCACGCGGACCGGCGCATCGCCGGCCAGCAGTCGGACGAACATGGCGGGGAGCACGCCTTGCGCCACGAAAGGTGGTGCGCCGATGCGCACGATGGTGCCGGCCGGCTCGGCCGCAGCCTCGGCACCGAGATGCGCCAGCTCCTGCAGAAGAAGTGCCGCGCCGCGCACCGCGACCTCGCCGCGCGGCGTCGGCGTGAGGCCGCGTGCGTTGCGTGCGAACAGCGCGAAGCCAAAGGCGAGTTCGACTTCGCGCAACGTCTTGCTCAATGCCGGCTGCGTCAGATTGAGCCGCGATGCTGCGGCGCGCAGGCTGCCGCCGTCGCGCAGCATCACGAGCAATTGCAGATCGCGAAAGCGCAGCCGGGACACCAGGCGCCGCGTCTGGAGGTCTTCGGGGTCGTGCATCGGCAGTTCCATGGCATTCCAATTTCTTATCACCGGATAGAAACATATTACTCGTGGATATCTGTCTCGACGACTAAGCTCGGCCCGGTCAAAGAACAAGGAGACATGCAATGGATCGACGCAATTTTTGCGCTGCCGCATCCGCGTTGGCGTTCGTTTCGGTGTGCGCGCGGGCAGAGGCCGGCTATCCGACCCGGCCGGTGCGCGTGATCTCGCCCTATGCGGCGGGCGGCGGCCCCGACGTGCAACTGCGGCAGGCCGGACCATCGCTGGGCGAGGTGCTCGGCCAGCCCATCGTCATCGAGAACAAGGTGGGCGCCGGCGGCGTGCTGGCGGCGCAGTACGTGGCCCAGCAGCCAGCCGACGGCTACACGCTGCTGATGGGTTCGAACACCCACATCATCCAGAAGGCGATGCGGCCCGACCTGAGGTTCGATCCCGTGACCGACTTCGCGCCGGTGAGCAATCTGGTGTCGTCGCCGACGGTGCTGGTCGTGAACGCCGACAGTCCGTACAGGAAGCTCGACGATCTGATCGCCGATGCGAAGGCACGGGCCGGCCAGATGAACTACGGCTCGGGCGGCATCGGCACCTCGGCCCATCTGGCCGGCGCGACGCTGGTGTCGCTCACCGGCATCCAGGCCACGCACATTCCGCTCAAGGGGTCGGTGGAGATCGCGGCATCGCTCCTGCGCGGCGACACGCAGTTCGCGTTCCCGGTCGCAGGCACCGGCATTCCGCAAGTAAAGGGCGGCAAGCTGCGGGCGCTCGCGGTGACGAGCCGCGAGCGGCTGAAGGAACTGCCGGACGTGCCGACGCTGCACGAGCTGCTGAAGAACGACCTCGCCATCCAGGAATCGTGGTTCGGCATCTGGGCGCCTGCCAAGACGCCGGACGACATCCAGCTGACGCTCAATGCGGCCGTGAAGAAGGTGACCGCTGCACCGTCGCTGCGCTCGGCCTACGAGGCGGTGGGCAACGAGGCCACGCCGAGCGAGAGTCCGCAGGCCTTCGCGGCCTTCGTGCGCAGCGAAACGCGCAAGTGGACCGACATCGTCCGGCTTGCCGGCGCGAAAGGGTCCTGACGATGGCCCGACCCCTCGAAGGTGTGCGCGTGGTGGACATGTCGCACGTGATCGCCGGGCCGCTGGCGTCGCTCTATCTCGCCCAGCTCGGGGCCGAGGTCATCAAGATCGAATCGCCGCACGGCGGCGACGTGATGCGTGCCGGCAAGATGGGCAGCGCGGCTGCGCAGGACGACGGTGACACGCCGGTCGGCTTTGCTGCGCTCAACGCCGGCAAGCAGTCCATGGCGGTCGACATCCGCACCGCCGAAGGTGCCGACGCGGTGCGGGCGCTGGCCGCGACCGCCGACGTCTTCATCGAGAACTTCCGACCGGGCGTGGTGGCCAAGTACGGGCTCGGCTATGACGATGTCCGCGCGATCAAGCCCGACATCGTCTACTGCTCCATCTCCGGCTACGGACAGGAAGGCGAATGGTCCCGCCGCGGCGCCTACGACCACGTCGTGCAGGCGCTCACCGGCATGATGATGATGTCGGGAGATTCCGAAGACGCGCCGCCGCTGAAGGTCGGCTTCCCGGTGATCGACGTCGCCGTGGGCATGCTGGGAGCGCTCGCCATCGTCGCGGCCGTGCACCGGCGCTCGCGCGACGGCGAGGGGCAGTACATCGACGCCTCGATGGTGCAGGCATCGCTGATGCTGATGTACCCCAACGCCTCCAGCTTCCTGACGAACCGGGTCGAGCCGCAGCGCGTCGGCAATCGCGGCTACACGGGCAGCCCTACGGCGGACACCTACCGTTGCGTCGACGGTTGGCTGGCCACCGCCGCCAACACGCCGGCGCAGTTCCGCAAGCTGACGGCCGTGTTGGGGCTGGAGCGCCTGTGCAACGAGGCCGATGCCATCGACCTCGATGCATTCAATGCGCCCGGCGGCGGCTTCGTGGTGGCGCGCGATCTGGCCTACGTGCAGGGGTGCTTCAAGGATGCGTTCGCCACGCGGTCGGCCGCCGAGATGGAAGAGCGCTTGAATGCGGTCGGCGTGCCGGCGGCGCGGGTGCGCCGGCTCGGCGAGTTCCTGGACGAGGCGCAAGGCGAGGGCGGGGTCGGACTGGTTCCCACGGCGTACGCACAGGAAAATGCCGAAGTCCGCACGCCGGGCCTCGGCTTCCGTTATCGTTTCGAAGGTGCGGCGGACCAGCGCGGTGCTCCGTCGCTCGGGCAGCATACGCAAGCCGTCCTGTGCGAACTCGGCCTGGATGCCGATGCGGCGCTCGCCCCGAAAGAGCCGGCGACTCCCTGAAGGAAATCGATGTTCAAAGCCATGGTGCTCAGTAAGGCCGACGACGGCTCCACGCGCGCTGCGATCGAATCGCTCGACGAAGGCGATCTGCCTGCCGGCGAGGTGCGCGTCGCGGTCGACTATTCGACCCTCAACTACAAGGACGGCCTCGCGATCACGGGCAAGGCGCCGGTGGTGCGCAAGTTCCCGATGGTGCCGGGCATCGACTTCGCCGGCCACGTGCTCGAAAGCAGCGACGCGCGTTTCAAGCCGGGGGACGCGGTGTTGCTGAACGGCTGGGGTGTCGGCGAATCGCATTGGGGCGGTCTGGCAGGGCAGGCGCGCGTCAAGGCCGACTGGCTGGTGCCGATGCCCGCGGGCATGGACGCGCGGCACGCGATGGCCATCGGCACGGCCGGCTACACGGCAATGCTCTGTGTCATGGCCCTGCAGGACCGCGGCGTCGCACCCGCGGCGGGGCCGGTGCTGGTCACCGGGGCCAACGGCGGCGTCGGAACGATCGCGATCGCATTGCTCGCGGGCCTCGGGTTCACGGTGCATGCATCCACCGGGCGCCTCGAGGAAAGCGACCATCTCAAGGGCCTCGGCGCGGCCGAGATCGTCGATCGTGCAACCCTTGCCGCGCCCGGCAAGCCCTTGCAGAAGGAACGCTGGGCCGCCGCCGTGGACAGCGTCGGTAGCCACACGCTGGCGAACGTCTGCGCCAGCATCAGCTACGGCGGAACCGTGGCCGCTTGCGGCCTGGCCCAAGGCATGGACTTTCCCGCGAGCGTCGCGCCTTTCATTCTTCGCGGCGTCGCGCTGATCGGGGTCGACAGCGTCAATGCCCCGATGGCGCGCCGCCTGATCGCATGGCGCCGCCTTGCCGCCGAGCTCCCGATGGATCTGCTGGACAAAAATACGCGCACGGTCGGCCTCGATGCAGCCGCCGACGCCGCGGCGCAATTGCTGGCCGGCAAGGTGCGGGGGCGCGTGCTGGTCGACCTGGCTGCCTGACGGACGACGGGGCGAGGGGCATCTGCATCGAGGGGGCGGCGCTAGGGCTGAGCCAGCACCAGCGCTCGTTCGATGCGCGTCTTCAATGCCATCAACGCGGGCGCCAGTTCGGCCACCGCGGTGTCGAAGGGCTCCGCCGTGGTCACGCTCGCGTTGAGTGCGTAGCAGCGTTGCTGGAAGACGAAGGGCGTCGCCACCGCCACCACCTCGGCCTGCCAAGACGCGGCGCAGTAGCCCTGCGTTTCGACATCGCGCACCGCCTGCGCGAGCGTCGGCCCCATCTTTGCCCACTGCGCCCGGCGCACCTGGCGAAAGCGCGCGATGAGGCGCTTTCGCACCGCCTCGGTCGCACCGGCCAGGTAGGCGCGGCCGAGCGACGTGAGCTCCATCGGCACCCGCTGTCCCGACACCACCGTGCGCATCGACGGCCTGCGGTTGTAGCGGATCGATTCGAGGTACACCATCTCCTCGCGGTCCGCCGCGGCCAGCCCGACGTTGATGCGATGCGCCTCGGCCGTGGCGCGCATGAGCGGCGCAGCGATCGCGAGCAGCGACGAGCCGGCGCGCATCGCGTGCGACAGGCTCAGCACCGCCGGTGCCAGGCGCAGGGCGCGGCTCTGCAGATCGAGCTGCAGATAGCCGCTGCCGACCAGCGTCTGCGTGAGTCGGCTCACGGTCGAGCGCGACAGGCCCGTGCGTTCGGCGATCTCTGCATTGCCAAGCAGCTCGGAGCCGGGGCGGAACGCCCGCAGGATCTCGATGCCGCGCTCCAGCGATCGGTTGGCGGGCGACCGCCCGGGCTTGTCGTCGGTGAACATGGGCTTGCAGTCTAACGATTCCACTCCTTGGAATCGATGGGGTGTCAGCCCGCTCGAATACTCCTAAGCTCGACGGCACTGGCGCCCATGGGGGCCGGCACCTCGGTTCGGCATCGCGCCGGCCCGCCTCGTTCCTGGAAATCACAAGACATGCCTGACCGGCAGGAGACACATTCATGCTCATTCCCACCCGCCCGTTTTTCTCGCGCTGTGCGCTGGCCTTCGCTGCGCTCGGCCTGGCTGCCGTCACCGCAGCGTCGCCGGCCGCCGCACAGGCGGCCTTTCCGGACAAGCCGGTGAAGCTCGTCGTGCCCTTCGCGCCCGGCGGCGGCACCGATGCGATCGCCCGCGCCCTGGGTGTGGGCATGTCGCAGGCGCTGGGCCAGTCGGTCATCATCGACAACAAGCCCGGCGCGGGCACCATCATCGGCACCGACTTCGTCGCCAAGAGCCGGCCCGACGGCTACACGCTGGTCGTCTCCACCTTCGCGCACGCGGTCAACCCGACCTTGATGCCCAAGCTGCCCTTCGACACCGACAAGGCCTTCGATCCGGTCATCCTGCTGGCGCGCGGCCCCAATGTGCTGGTGGTGCGCGCCGACAGCCCCTACAAGACAGTCGCCGACGTGCTGGCGGCCGCCAAGTCCAAGCCCGGCAAGCTCACCTTCGCTTCGCAGGGCAACGGAACGTCGGCGCATCTGGCCGGCGAGATGTTCGACAACCTGGCCCAGGTGAAGATGATCCACATTCCCTACAAGGGCGCCGGCCCCGCCATGACCGACCTGCTCGGCGGGCAGGTCGACATGATGTTCGCCACCGCGGCCGCGGCCACGCCGCAGATCCAGAGCGGCAAGCTGCGCGCGCTCGGCGTGACGAGCCCTGCACCTTCGCCGGAAATCAAGAACGTGCCTGCCATCGCCGCGAGCGTTCCGGGCTATGCGGTCGAGAGCTGGTACGGCCTCTTCGCCCCGGCCGGCACACCGCCCGACGTCATCGTGAAGCTGCACGACGCGGCCAAGAAGGCGGCGCAGAGCAAGGAATTCCGTCAGCGGATCGAACCCGAAGGACTCACCGTCAGCGCCGGTCCGCCGGAAGAGCTGGACGCCTTCGTGCGCAGCGAAGAAAAGCGCTGGGGCAAGGTCGTGAAAGAAAACAACCTCAAGATCGAATGAGACGACTGCCATGACCGAACGCACCCCGAACCCCTCCCTGGTCGAGCTGAAGACCGACGGCGCCATCGCCACGCTCACGCTCAACCGGCCCGACAAGCGCAACGCGATGAGCGACGACATGCGCCGGGCCTTCGTCTCGGCGCTCGAAGAGGTCGCCGCCGACAAGTCGATCCGCGCGCTGGTGCTCACCGGCGCGGGCAAGGGCTTCTGCGCAGGCGGCGACATTTCCGGCATGGAACGCCGCATGTCGGCGCCCGCCGGAGAGATCGCCTTCAATGGCTGGCATCGCCAGCAGGGCGTGCACCATGCGCAAACGTTGCTCCATACGATGCCCAAGGTGGTGATCGCGGCCGTGAACGGCGCGGCTTCCGGCCTGGGCGCCGACACGGCGCTGGCCTGCGATTTCGTCATCGCCAGCGAGGCGGCGAGCTTCACCTGGTCGTACATCCACCGCGGCATCGTTCCGGATGGTGGCGGCATGTATTTCCTGCCGCGGCGCGTGGGACTGTCGCGCGCCAAGCAACTGATCTTCACCGGCCGCAAGGTCGAAGCCCAGGAAGCCCTGTCGCTCGGCATCGCCGACCGCGTGACCAGCGCCGACCGGCTGCTCGCGGATGCGCAGGCGTGGGCGTCGGAACTCACGCAGGGTTCCGCAACCGCCGTGGCCCTCGGCAAAACCATCCTCGACCAGAGCTTCGAGCTGTCGTCGCAGCAGGTCTTCGCGCAGGGCAGCCAGGCCCAGGGCATCTGCTACACGAGCACCGAGCACCGGGCCTCGGTCATGGCCTTCTTGGCCAAGGCGAAAGACCGGGCGGGCCAGGCATGAACGCGATCTCGACGCTCCTCAAGCCCCGCAGCGTTGCCATCATCGGTGCCTCGGGCGATCCGGCCAAGACGGCCGGGCGGCCGGTGGCTTATCTGATGAAGCATGCTTTCTCAGGCGACATCTACCCGGTCAACCCCAAGCTCGATCGCATCGCGGGCCTGGCCTGCTATCCGGACATCGCGTCGCTGCCGGCAGTGCCCGACGTGGCCGTCGTGCTGCTCGGCGCGCAGCGCGCGCACCTGGCAGTGCGCGAACTGGCGGCGCTCGGAACGCAGGCTGCGATCGTGCTCGCGAGCGGCTACACCGAAGCGGGCGAGGAGGGCGCACTGCGCCAGCGCCAACTGCTCGAAGCGGCCGGCCCCATGCGCCTGCTCGGGCCGAACACCATCGGCCTGGTCAACCTGAGCGACAACATCGTGCTGTCGGCCAGCGGCGCGCTGGAAATGGACGAGTTCCGCGCCGGTTCCATCGGCGTGGTGTCGCAGAGCGGAGGCATTCTGGGTGCGCTGCTGTCGCGCGCCTCGGCGCGCGGCATCGGGCTGTCGAAGCTCATCAGCACCAGCAATGAAGTCGACCTGGAGCTTGCAGACTTCATCGACGCGCTGGTCGACGACGACGCGACGCGCGTCATCTCGCTCTACGTCGAGACCGTGCGCAACCCCGCCCGCTTTCGTGCGGCCGCCCTGCGCGCGGCAGCGGCAGGCAAGCCCATCGTCGCCTTCAAGATCGGCCGTTCCGAAGCCGGTGCGCAAGCCGCGGTGTCGCACACCGGCGCGCTGGCCGGTGCCGACCGCATGTACGACGCGCTGTTCCGCCAGACCGGCGTGATCCGCGCACAGACCTTCGGCGATCTGCTCGACATCCCGGTCGCACTGGCCACCGGCCGCGTGCTGCGCGGGTCGCGCGTCGCCGTGCTCACCTCGACCGGCGGCGCCGGCACGCTGGTGTCCGACAGCCTCGGCGTCGCTGGGTTCGAAACACCGCCGCCCGATGCGCAGACCGCGGCCGCGCTGCGCGCGCTCCAGACCGGCGAAGAGGCCGCGCTCGATCGCAACCCGATCGACGTCACGCTCGCCGGCCTCGACCCCGAACTGCTGCGCGGCGCGATCCGCGCATTGCTCGCCAGCCCGAGCTACGACGCGCTCGCCCTCATCGTCGGCTCGTCCGGTGTCGGCCGGCCCGAACTCATGGCCGGTGCCGTCGCGGACTGCCTGCATCTGTCGGACAAGCCCGTCATCGCCTATGTGAGTCCGCATGCGCCCGAAGCGGCCGCGCTGCTCACGCGCGCCGGCGTGCCGGCGTTCGTCGAGGCCGAGAGCTGCACGTCGGCCCTGGCCGGCATGCGCTTCGTGCAGACGCGGACCTTGCCCGATGCGTCGCCCGCGCCGGCCACCGGCGCTGCAGAGGCCGTGCTTCCCGCCGGCTCGCTCGACGAGGCCGAGGCCAAGCAACTCTTCGCCCGCTTCGGCGTGCCCTGCACGCGCGAAGTCGTGGTGCGATCCGCGGCCGAAGCGGAACAGGCCGCGCGCGAAATCGGCGGGCGGGTCGTGCTCAAGATCCTGTCGTCGGACATCACGCACAAGAGCGACATCGGCGGCGTGGCCGTCGGTCTGTCGGCCGACGACGTTGCGGTCCGTCTCGCGCGCATGAGCGACGAGGTCCGCGCGGCCACCGGTTCGGCGCCCGGTCGCTTCCTGGTGCAGGAGATGGTCGCCGGCGGCACCGAACTGCTGCTGGGCCTGCATCGCGATGCGCTCGGCACGGCCATCCTGCTGGGCATGGGCGGCGTGACCGCGGAGCTCTTCAACGACACGACGCTGCGCCTGCTGCCGCCCGAAGGCGGCATCGGCCGCGAGGACGCGCTGTCGATGGTGCGCGAACTCAAGACCTGGCCGCTGCTCGACGGCTTTCGCGGCCGGCCCAAGGCCGACGTCGACGCGCTGGTGTCGGCCATCGTGGGCTTCTCGCTCATGGCCGCGGCGCTTGGAGATCGTCTGATCGAAGCCGAGATCAACCCGCTCTTCGTGCTGCCGCAGGGCCAGGGCGTTCGCGCGGCGGACGGCGTCGCGGTGCTGGCCGCAGGCTGACGCAGGGCGTGCCTTACCATTCCCTCGTAAAGGAATGGACATGGCCTTGTTGGATTCACGGGTGCTGCGGGCAGTCATCGCAGCCTTGTTCGGCATTGCGTTCGCGGCGGTCTGCCTGACCGGCTGGTGGGCGTACACGCACTGGCGGCCGATCTGGGACGTCGAGAAGGCGGTTGCCGCCAAGCTCGGCAACGCGTCGGGCAGCGACTTCGACCACGTGACCTTCAACCGGGCCACGGGCGTCGGGTGCGGGTTCGTCGAACTCAAGGCCGGCGCGAGCGCTGCCGGAGCGCCGGGCCCGGGCAAGGCGCACTTCATCCTTTTCCCGACCGGCGAGCTCAAGTTCGAGCCAAGGTCAGAAGAAGTGAAGGGCCCCGCATCCGACGCCCAGGTCGAGGCGCTGAAGAACCGGATCGCCTACTCGAAACTGATCGAAAGCAATTGCCTTCGGTGAGATGAAGTGCCGGTATGGATCGGCAATATTTACGGATTTAGCCTCCCGTGACGTTTCATGTGAACGCTTAAGTACACATAAATGTCAGAATCCGGCCATGAACAAGAAAACCGAAACGGACACCAATTTCGGTTGGTGGACCGACAAACCAGAGCGAGAGGGCCGGCCCTCTAGCTGGGCCACGTCGTGGCAACCGGTGCCCGAGCCGCCTCAAGGCCGCTCGGTGTGGATCAAGAGCGCGCTCGTCGTCGCCGTCTTCTTCGCTTTCATCCTCGCATTGATTTTCGCTGCGCGTGCATAGTTCGCCTGCACGGCGAAGTCTTCTCACTTAACGAAAGGCTCGTGCGTTATTTACGCGGTGTTCAAGGGGGCTCCTGAGACACTCGCCGCCATGAAATTTTCATTCGCAACCCGAGCGCCCCGCGGCTTCACCGCGAGCGCGCGACACGCCGATGAGCGTGTGCGGGGAGCGAGTTGATGCGGACGATCTGTCCTCACTGCAACACGCCGAACCGGCCGCTCGCCAAGTTCTGCCTCCAGTGCGTCACGCCGTTGCCGGCCGCGACGGTGGCCGCTAACCCCGACGCGGCTTTCGACCACGAGCAGACCATCGCCTGCACGCGCGCCGGCGGGTTCACCGAACTCACCGACGGACGCGACGCGCCACGGCCATCCGACTTCTCCGAGCACGCACTGCCAGTCGGCACGCTCATCGAGGGCTTTCGGATCCTGAAGCCGATCGGCGAAGGCGGCTTCGGCATCGTCTACCTGGCGTGGGACTGCGCGCTCGAACGCCACGTGGCGATCAAGGAATACATGCCGGCTTCGCTGGCAGTGCGATCCAATTCGCTGTTCGAGGTCTCGGCGCGCTCCGAGCGCGACCGCGGAACCTTCGACGCCGGTCTCAAGAGCTTCGTCAACGAAGCGAGGCTGCTCGCCCGCTTCGACCACCCCGCGCTCGTGAAGGTGCTGCGCTTCTGGGAAGGCAATCGCACGGCCTACATGGCCATGCCCTACTACGAGGGCCCGACGCTCAAGACGGTGCTGGCGGCCCCCGGCCCGCCGCCGTCCGAAGAGCAGTTGCGCATCTGGCTGCGCCCCTTGCTCGTCGCGCTCGCGACGATCCATCGCGAGAACTGCTACCACCGCGACATCTCGCCCGACAACATTCTGCTCACGCACAGTGGGCCGGTCCTGTTGGATTTTGGCGCCGCGCGGCGCGTGATCACCGACATGACCCAGGCGCTGACCGCGGTGCTCAAGCCCGGCTTCGCGCCGATCGAGCAGTACGGTGGCGAGATGATGCAGGGCCCGTGGACCGATCTCTATGCCCTGGCCGGCGTGGTGCACTACGCCATCACCGGACGGCCGCCGCTGGCTTCGGCGGTGCGCATCGTCAACGACACCCACCGGCCCCTCGCGGTCGCGCGCGCCGGGCATTACAGCGACAGCTTTTTGCGCGCGATCGATGCAGCGCTCTCGGTGCGGCCCGAAGGCCGGCCGCAGGATGTCGCCCAGTTCTGTGCGCTGCTCGGCGAAAACCCGCCGGCCGACAACGGCGCGCCGATCTCGCGGCCCGCTGCGCTGCCGCCCGCGACCCCCACGGTCCGCGCGGACCGTGCGGCCGATGCGGTCACGTCCATCGAAGCCTATCCGTCGATCCAGCGCGAAGTGCCGCTCACCCTGCGCATGCCCACGCGGGCGGAAGCGGCGCAAGCGCGTGGCCCGGCCGCGTCGAATCGCGCGCGTGCGCTGGTGATCGCGAGCCTGCTGGCCGTGGTGGTCGGCGCGGGAGCGTGGCGGATGTCGGCGACGCGGTCCGCGCCGTCCACGCCATCCCCGGCGTTCGCCACTGCCCCGGCATCTGCCCCCGCGCCCGCGCCCGCACCCGCGCTTGTCGCCGCACCCGCACCCGCACCCGTGCTCGTGTCGATCCCCGAGCCCGAATCAGCAAAGCCGGCGGCACCCGCCGTCGCTTCCGCCAGTGAAAGCGCCGGCACGGCATCGAAGGTCGCCGATCAATCAGCAGCTCTTATGGTCGCAGAGCCTGCCTCCGTTGCATCGGCCAAGCCCGCGCGCCGGCAGGTCGCCGCCGCACCCGAGCCGTCAGCACGCGCTTCTGGCTCCGCGTCCGCGTCCGCATCGGCATCCACACGCGCGGCCGAACGCGCAACCGAACGCGCGTCGGCACGTGCATCCGAACGCGCAAGCGCAACCGCGACCGCCATCGCTTCCGCACCCGCCCGGCGTGCGAAGCCCGACCCGGTCGCCGCGGCGCCCCACGAAACCCAGAAGGTGGCGTCCATCGCCACCGACTCCGTCGCCCCTCCCAGCGAGAACGTCCGGCCGCAGCGATGCGGCGACCTCGTTCTCAAGTCCTCGCTCGAAGCGCTCAATGCCGCCGAGTTCGCCTACCTGAAGAAAGAATGCCGATGAACCGCCGTCCCCCGTCCCTTCGTTTCACCCAGAGGAGCCTGCTCAGCATCGGTGTCGCACTGGCCCTGACCCTGGGTGCCACGGGCTGTTCCACGCCGCCGCCGGCGCCGGTGGTGCGCGCCAGCACCCTCGTCCAGCCGTTCGACCAGGCCATCGTCCTGGCGACAGACACGCTGATGCAGCAGATCAAGACCGAGTCCGGCATGTTCGCCAAGCCCGAGAAGAGCACCGTGGTGATCGACCCGACGCTCGACGCCGCCAGCGGCCAGCAGACGGCGGCCACGCAGCAGCTCGACCAGGCCATCGCCGAACGCCTCAAGCAGAAGGCCGAGCGCATCCAGGTGCTGCCTTTCGAAGCGGCCAACGTCGGCAAGGCCCGCTGGCTGCTGGCCGGCAGCATCGCGCGATCGCAGAACGCGTTTCGCATCGACCTCGCGCTGGTCGACGTGGCGAACGGCACCGTGGCCGCCCAGTCGTCGGCCATGGCCGCGCCCGCCAGTGTCGACATGAGCCCGCTCGCCTACTACCGGGACAGCCCGGTGGTGGTCAAGGACGAAGTGGTCGAAGGCTACACGCGCACCACCACCCTGCAGCCCGGGCAGAAGGCCGACGCGGTCTACCTGAAGCACGTCGCCGCCGCCACGATCATCAATGACGCCACGGTGAACTACAACGCGGCGCGCTATCGGGAAGCGCTCGAGCAGTACCGCAGTGCGCTCGCTCTGCCGAGCGGCGACCAGCTGCGCGTGCTCAACGGCATCTACCTCAGCAACGTCAAGCTCGGCCAGAACGCCGAAGCCGAAGAAGCCTTCGGCCGCGTGGTGGACTACGGCATTGCGCACAACCGGCTCGGCGTCAAGTTTCTCTTCAACCCGGGCAGCACCGAGTTCTGGTCGGACCCGCGCGTGACCAGCGCCTACACGATGTGGCTGCGGCAGATCGCCCGCCAGGTGAGCAGCGCCAAGGTGTGCCTCGACATCGTCGGCCACACCAGCAAGACCGGCCCCGAAGAAGTGAACGACACTCTCTCGCTCAAGCGCGCGATGTACATCAAGAAGCGGCTGAGTTCCGAATCGGCCACCGTGGCCCGGCTCGCGCGCACCGAAGGCATGGGCTCGCGGCAGAACATCGTGGGCAGCGGCAGCGACTACGTCGTCGATGCGCTCGACCGGCGCGTCGAATTCGGGATCATGGATTGCAACCGGCTCTCCGCGAGCAAATGACCGCGAGCCAATGACCTCACCCAGGACGCCCTCACCATGCCAGATCCTCTGCTGAACATCGAACGCGCGCTTGGCGAACTCGACCAGGCGCTGGGCGCGGCGAGCACGCAGCGACGCGAGATTCCCTTCTACGGCCCCACGCTGCTCGCGTCCATGACCGAGAAGGACCAGGCCATGGCGCAGCACGCCGAGCAGGCGCGCTACCAGACCGACCCCGAAGAGGCCGCGGTGCATTTCTGCCTGACCTCCGCCATCGCGCTGCTCGAAGTGAGCCAAGTGCTGCTCAATCGCACGGCCAACCCGACGCCGCTCGAACGCGAGCGCCAGTGGAAGACCCTGGTCGCCTACACCAAGACCGCCGGCCGCTCGGCCTATCGCGCGGCGTCGATCCTGACCGATCAGAAGGAAGGCTCGCTCTGAGCCTCGGCGGCGGGCCGCAGGTCTACTGAGCGGGCGATGCGCCCGCCAAGGCCTGCACCTCGATCTCGACCTTGGCGCCCTGATAGAGGTCCGCGCGCACGGTCGATCGCGCGGGCAGCGCTCGGCCGAAGTGCCGCTCGTACTCCCGATTGAATTCGGCGAAGTCCGCGAAGTCGGACAGCCACACGGTGACGCGCACGACGTCGGCCATCGTGGCGCCGCATTCGGCCAGCGTGGCGGCCACGCGTTCGAGGATGACGCGGGTCTGTCCACCGATGTCCGCGTCGATGATCTTCGCGTTCGCGTCCATCGCCAGGACGCCGGACAAGAAGAGAAAGCCACCGGCCTTCACCGCTTTCGAGAACGGCACGGGTAGGGGTGTGGGAAAACGTTCGATGCTCATGGAGTCTCCGGGACGGGGTCGCGACGTGTGATCACCTGGCCGCTGCGCGCGCCGGTGTGCGTGCCGGCCGACCAGGTGAGCTGGCCGTTGACGATCACGGAATGGATGCCTTCGGCGGGCTGCGTCGGGGCTTCGTAGGTGGCCGCGTCGCGGATCGATCCGGCGTCGAACAACACCACGTCGGCGCCATGCCCGACCTCGAGGGTGCCGCGTCCGTGCAGCCCGAAGGTGCGCGCCGTCAGGCCGGTCATCTTCCACACGGCCGTTTCCAGCGGAAACAGTCCGATGTCGCGGCTGTAGTGGCCCAGCACGCGCGGGAAGGTGCCCCACAGCCGCGGATGCGGCTTTTCTCCGACCGGAATGCCGTCGGAGCCGATCATGGTTTCGTCGAAGGCGAGGATGCGCTGCACGTCGTCCTCGTCCATCATGAAATAGATGGCGCTGCCGGGTTGCAGGCGCTCGGCCGCCTCGGTCTTGGACACGCCCCATTCGCGCGCGATGTCGTCGAGGTCGCGGCCCGCGCATTCGGGGTGGGGCTGGCTGCCGGCGATGAGCACGCGCCCATCCAGCATCCCGCGGTCGGTGCGGATCATGGTCGAGCCGGCCGTGTACGGGTAGCAGTCGAGCCCGACGCACTGGTGCTTCATGGTCTCGCGGATGAAGGGCAGGGTGACGCGCGTCTTGCCGAAGTTGTGCGCGTTCTGCACCTTGTGGTGCGAGACCACCACCGGGATGTCGAGCGCGCGACCGATGCTGAAGGTTTCTTCGAGCGCTTCCATCACCTTGTCGGACTCGTCGCGCATGTGCGTCACGTAGAGCGCCTTGCGCGCGGCGAGCGGGCGGCTCACTTCGATGATTTCTTCGGTGGTCGCCTTCACGGCCGGCGGGTAGAAGGTGCCGGTCGACAGGCCGATCGCGCCCGCCTGCATGGCTTCTTCGACATGGGCCTGCATCGCCGCGATCTCGTTGGCATCGGCGGGCCGGTCGAGATCCGCCATGACCACCGCGCGCAAGGTCGAGTGGCCGACCATCGCGGCGACGTTCACCGACGAGGGCGAGTCGCGCAACGCGTCGAGGTACGCCTTGAACGACGTGAAGCGTCCGGCCGGCGGCGAGTCGATCAGGCTGAGCGGCATCGGCAGGTCCATGTCGTCGCGCAGCGGCGCGGCGCTGATGCCGCAGTTGCCCGCGATCACCGTGGTGACGCCCTGCGAGACCTTGAACGACATGTCGGCCTGCGACAGCACCGCCTGGTCGTCGTGCGTGTGCGAGTCGATGAAGCCGGGCGCCACCATGAGGCCGGTGGCGTCGATGGTCCGGTCGGCGGTGTGCTCGCCGAGCGGCCCGATGGCGGCGATCTTGCCGGCCATGATGCCCACGTCGGCCGCGAAGCGCGGCGCCTTCGTGCCGTCGATGACGGTGCCGTTGCGGATCAGGAGGTCGTAGTGCGTATTCGGTGCGGTCATGAGGGGCTCATCGGAAGTGGCAGGCCACCTGGTGGACGGTGGAAGAAGTCGAGAGGGTGGAGGACGTGGAAGGCCGCTCGGTGAGCGCCGGCGATTCGCGCCGGCAGACGTCCTGGGCGATCGGGCAGCGCGTGTGGAAGCGGCAACCCGAGGGCGGGTTGGCCGGGCTCGGCGGGTCGCCCTGCAGCAGGATCCGCTTCGGCGGCGTGCGGGGGTTGGGCACGGGCGCGGCCGACAGCAGGATTTCGGTGTAGGGATGGCGCGGCGCCGAGAAGAGCGTGTCGCGGTCGGCCAGTTCGACCACTTGGCCGAGATACATCACCGCCACGCGGTGGCTGATGTGGCGCACCACGGCCAGGTCGTGCGCGACGAAGAGGTAGGCCATGCCGAACTCGGCCTGCAGGTCCATCAGCAGGTTCACCACCTGCGCCTGCACCGACACGTCGAGCGCAGACACCGGCTCGTCGCAGACGATCAGCTTGGGGTTGAGCGCGAGCGCGCGCGCGATGCCCAGGCGCTGTCGTTGTCCGCCCGAGAACTCGTGCGGAAACTTGTGGATGGCTTCGGGCCGCAGGCCCACCTTGGCGAGCAGCCATTCGACCCGCTCGCGGCGTTCGGTGCGGCTCGACACGCCGAAATTGCAGAGCGGCTCGCCGACGATCTCGCCGG
>JAHJOG010000249.1 GCA_018820395.1 Gammaproteobacteria bacterium
GGCTACTGGAAGCGCCCCGACGCGACGGCCGCCGCCTTCATCGAATTCGAAGGCAAGCGCTTCTTCCGATCGGGCGACATGGGCCGCATGGACGAAGACGGCTACTTCTTCATCACCGACCGCCTCAAGCGCATGATCAACGCCAGCGGCTTCAAGGTCTGGCCGGCCGAGGTCGAGCTCCTCATGTTCCGCCACCCCGCGATCCAGGAAGCCTGCGTGATCTCGATGAAGGACAGCTACCGCGGCGAGTCCGTCAAGGCCGTGGTCGTGCTGCGCCCCACGCACCGCGACACCACCGAGCAGATGATCATCGACTGGTGCCGAGAGAACATGGCCGTCTACAAGATCCCGCGTGTCGTGCAGTTCGTCGATGCATTGCCGAAGAGCGGGAGCGGCAAGGTGATGTGGCGGTTGCTGCAGGAGGCGGAGGGCAGCGAGAGCAAGTGAGTTGAAGCGATCAAATCAACCGCATCTAGCCCGATCAGAAAGCGTTCGTGCCAGCAGAATGCGATCCGCACTACCGTACGTTCGTGGGCGGCTCAACGAACCCTTTTTCAATCAAACCAAGTTCGTAGGTTGACCGATCGAGCGGGCATTCGATCAGTCTTCCGAATTCTTTGTTAGTCAGCTTGCACTGTTTCGCCATCATGGACAGAACACCGTCTCCGATCTCCCGCATTCCATGGCTTGTCTTAGTGAAGACTCGCGTTTTCTTTCCCGCGAGCGAGTAGTACTGGAAATAGTGGTGATCGCCCTGTGCGACCGAGAATCCCTTTCGAAGAAGGCTCTTCTCCACTTCATCCTGCTTACGCGGCATTGCCAACCTCTGCGAACTGAGCTTGCAGCGCCTGTTTCAATGCGATTGCGGAGGCGTCGAGCGAGTCCACCGGGGCTAGAGCGTATTCACGCCAAAGCATTGCAATCTGCTCCGCCAACTCGATCTGAAGCGCTTCACGCGTAGCCCCGAAAGCAAGAATGTTCAGTCTGTCGTCTTCAACGCACATGAGTTGTTTGGTTTCGTCACTGAAGACTTCAAGCGTCAAAGGGTGCTTCGATCTGAGGTGCACGTCCCCCGTCAAGATTGTGGGCAACTCGAACGGGCTTAGATCCAGAACCCTGATGTCCGAAACGTCAATGAGCTTCTTTGGTTGGCCCGCATCGTCCAGCAGCACGCGACCGGTGACCTGAATGAGATCTCGTCGGCGCTCGATCAGCAATTCCTCGACTTCTTCGTCATAGATACAGACCAACTCTTTGCTCGTCGGTGGGTAAATGATGGTCAGCGAACGCTCGAAGAAATCGATCGTTTTCAGTTCACCGGTGACGACGCGGGATGCTTCTCTCTGTTCGATTGGAACCAACAACTCCTGCACGAAACGGATCGTGTTCTGATCAAGAGTGGCAAAGACTCGATTGCCGGAGTCCTGAAGCTGGACAGACCACTTGGCGCCAGCAGAAGGAGCCATTCCCTTGACCGCCTCGAATACGCGCCGCCTAATGCGCTCGTCTGGCAACACGTCACTCCACCCTGCCAGCGACCTGGTCGACACGAGCTCCATTAGTTGACGAAAAATGCGCAGAGCCTCTTCCGCCTCTTCAACATGGAACATCTCCGCCGTGTTGCCAATTACGACAGGCAACTGGTAGCTACCCTCCTGGGGTATTTGGCAAACCAGTTGAAAGCGTTCGCTTGTTTTGGCTGGAACACGCGCCCTCTGCTTCACGCTACGTCCTTCAACCTGCATGCCGATCAACTCGAATGCCTGCTGTGCGCTCTGCAGAATTTGAACAAGGACAGTGACCGAGACAGCATGGGTGGTCGGAGCCCCATCTTCGATGTGGAAGCTGAAAGAGGGGCGTGCCAGGGGAGAGGTCATTTGAGGGGCGAAGTATCGCTTGTTTTAAGAGCGGTTCTCTGCACGAGGTGGAGAGCGGGTCACTGGTTTAACCATGGCCGCAATTGCGACAGCCTCATGGAATTCACTATGCGTTGAATTCCCCGAACTCACTACATTGGTCTTCTCGCCGCGAACCCGCATGAAGCCGCACGGCGCCGCATGAGTGCGGGTTCGCCTGATTCGAACAATTCCCGGAGACCTTGCATGATTCATCGCCACACCTTCGCCAGCGCCTTCGCGGGCGCACTCATCGCCATGGTGCCGTTCGCGGCCGCGCAGGCCGACGTCACGCTCAAGGCGTCTCACCAGTTCCCGGGCGGCAAGGGCGACGTGCGCGACGAGATGGTGCAGATGATCGCGCGCGAAGTGGCGGCGGCCAAGGTCGGGCTGGAGATCAAGGTCTATCCCGGCTCGAGCCTGGTGAAGGCGGCAGAGCAGTGGAAGGCCATGCAGACCGGGCAGATCGACATGACGTCGTTTCCGCTCGACTACGCGTCGGGTTTCCATCCGCAGTTCGGCGCCACGCTGATGCCGGGGCTGGTCAAGAGCCATGCGCATGCCGAGCGCATCAACGCGTCGCCCTTCATGCAGGACATCAAGGCCGTGGTGGAGCAGGGCGGCGCCAAGGTGCTGGCCGACGCGTGGCTGGCCGGCGCGTTCGGCGGCAAGGACAAGTGCATCCGCAAGCCCGCCGACGCGCAGGGGCTCAAGGTACGCTCCGCCGGCGCGACCTTTTCGCAGATGTGGGCCGGCGCGGGCGCGTCGATCGTGTCGATCCCGTCCAACGAGGTGTACAACGCGCTGCAGCAGGGCGTGGCGCAGGGCACCGACACGTCCACCGGAAGCTTCGTGTCGTTCCGTCTGTACGAGCAACTCAAGTGCGTCACGGCGCCGGGCGACAACGCGCTGTGGTTCATGTATGAGCCGGTGCTCATTTCAAAGCGCAGCTGGGACAAGCTCGACGATGCGCAGAAGAAGGCGCTGATGGCGGCGTCGAAGAAGGCCGAGGCATATTTCAATGCCGAATCCAAGAAGCTCGACGACAAGATGGTCGAGGTCTTCAAGAAGAACAACGTCGAGGTCGTCACCTTGAGCGACGCCGATGCCGACGCATGGCGCGCCGTGGCGCAGAAGACCTCGTACAAGGAATTCGCCGACAAGGTGCCGGGCGGCAAGGAGCTCATCGAGAAGGCGCTGAGTGTCAAGTAGCGGAGCGCTGCTTCCCGGCTGGGTGAAGGCAGTCCACGCGATATCGCGCCTCTTCGGCGTGGCGGCCGCCGGCCTCATCCTGTTGTCGATCTTCGTCGTCTGCCAGATGGTGTTTGTGCGGGCGGTGCTCGGCCAGTCGTCCATCTGGCAGACGGAGTTCGTGACCTTCTCGCTGGTCGCGGCCACCTTCATCGGCGCGCCTTACATCCTGCTCACCCGTGGGCACGTGTGCGTCGACATCGTGCCGCTGTTGCTGCGCACGCCGGGGCGCAGGGCGCTGCATTTGCTGGGCAGCGCGATGGCGCTGACGTTTTGCGTCTTCTTTCTCTATGCGGCCGTGCCATGGTGGTACGAAGCCTGGCAGACCGGCCAGACCACGTCGTCGATGTGGCGCGCCCGCGTGTGGATCCCCTACCTCTCGGTGCCGGTCGGCCTGGCGCTTTTGTGCCTGCAATTCGCGGCCGAGATCCACCTGGTCTTCACGCGCCGCGAGGCGCCTTTCGGGTTGGCTCCCAAAGAAGAATCATGAGTCCACTGCTCACCGGCATCCTGATCTTCGTGCTGACCACCGCGGTGCTGGCGACGGGCATTCCCATCGCCTTCGGGCTCGGTGCCGTCGGCCTGTTCTTCATGATCGTTTTCGACGGCTGGAGCAGCGTGCATTTTCTGCCCGAGACCATCTTCGCCGGCTTGAGCGACTTCACGCTGGTGTCGCTCCCGATGTTCGTCATCATGGGCGCGGCCGTGGCATCGTCCCGGGCCGGCAGCGACTTGTACGAGGCGCTCGCTCGCTGGCTGCATCGCGTGCCGGGCTCGCTCGTCATCTCCAACATCGGCGCCTGCGCGTTGTTCTCGGCGCTCACCGGCTCGTCGCCGGCCACGTGTGCCGCGATCGGCAAGATGGGCATCCCCGAAATGCGCAAGCGCGGCTACGACGCCGACCTCGCCACCGGCGCGATCGCAGCCGGCGGCACGCTCGGCATCCTGATCCCACCGAGCGTGACGATGATCCTCTACGGCATCGCCTCGGAAACGTCGATCGGTCGGCTGTTCATCGCCGGCGTGCTGCCCGGGCTGATGTTGACCGGCCTCTTCATGGCCTGGGCGCTGTTCCTGAGCTGGAAGCGCGGCACACGGCTCATCGACGCCGACCGCGTCTATTCGATCAAGGAAAAGTTCGAGCTGCTCCCACGGCTTCTGCCCTTCATCGCCGTGATCGTGGGCGTGGTGTATGCGCTCTACGGCGGCATCGCCACGCCGTCCGAGGCGGCGGGCGTCGGCGCCATGCTGTGCCTGGTGATGGTGATCGTCATCTACCGCGTGTGGCGGCCGGCCGACCTGTGGGTCATCCTGCGGGACGGGCTGCGCGAGTCGGGCATGCTGCTGCTCATCATCGGCACCTCGATCCTCTTCGGCTACATGATGTCGTCGCTGCAGGTCACGCAGGCGGTGGCCGAATCGATCGGCGCGCTGCAGGTCAACAAGTGGGTCGTCATGGCGGCGATCAATCTGATGCTGCTGGTGGCGGGATGCTTTCTTCCGCCGGCCGCGATCATCCTCATGACCACGCCGATCCTGATGCCGGTGATCACCGCGGTCGGGTTCGACCCGATCTGGTTCGGCGTGATCCTGACCATCAACATGGAGCTCGGCCTGATCACGCCGCCGGTCGGGCTCAACCTCTTCGTGATCAACGGCATCACGCCGGACGTGAGCCTGCCCACTATTCTGAAAGGGGCCTTCCCTTTCATGATGTGCATGGTGCTGGCGATCCTGATCCTGTGCGTGTTCCCCGAAATCGCCACGTGGCTGCCGTCCAAGGTGATGGGCTGACGTCCAGCCCGGCCCCGCCCAGCCGGGCCTGAGGCCCGAGGCCGTGTCGGCGGCGAGCAAAGTCCCAGTGCAGTCTGGGGTCTTTGACTAAACGATTCCTGCAAGCGATCGATGAGTTGCTCAGAGAGCCACGCGGCAGTCGCGGGCGACCGTTCAAAGCATCGACAGGGATCAACAAGAAATGACCGCAATCGTCAGTGGCGACAGCCTGGGACTCGGCTCGACCTCATTCGCCACGCTCGGGCGCCTCGCCGCGCAAGACGCGCTCTCTTCTGCCGCACAGGGCCGCAACGGTGAACAGGTGGTCGTCAACGCGTCCACCGGCAACCTCGTTCTGCAGGGCCGCGACGATCTGCTCGTCGGCCGTGGGCTCGACATCGACAGCCTGCGCACGTACAACAGCCAGGGCCTGCTCGACGACGACAACGCAGACAACTGGCGCGTCGGCGCTTTCGGCCAGACCGTGCGCCTCGCGAGCGGCAGCGCCGGTGTGGCGGGCAGCACCGTGGTGCGCACCGACCGCGACGGCAGCGCGTCTGTCTACACCTGGAACGCCACGCGCAACGTCTACGTCGGCACCGACGGCGCCGGCGCATTCGACACCATCACCTTCGACGCAGGCGCCGCGCAGTTCGTCTGGACCGATGGCGACAGCGGCCGCATCGAGCGCTTTCAGGCCAGCGGCGCGGGTCGGCTCGTGTCGGCCAGCGACGCGAACGGCAACACCGTCACGCTCGGCTACGACGCCGCCGGGCGACCGACTTCGATCGTCGACGCCAACGGCGACACGCAGTTCTACGACTACGACGGCAACGACCTGAGCCGCATCCGCACCGTCTCGGGCGGCGCGACGACCACGACCGTGCGCTACGGCTACGACTCTGCGCACCGGCTCGTGCGCGTCACGGTCGATCTCACTCCCGAAGACAACGCCGTGGCCGACGGCAAGGTGTACGAAACCACCTATGCCTACGACGGCACCAGTCGCCGCGTGGCGCGCATCGACCAGACCGACGGCAGCTCGCTCGCTTTCACCTACGTGCAGGACGGCGCGGCCTTCAAGGTCGCGAGCGTCACCGACGCGCTCGGCGCCGTCACCCGCTTCACCTACGACCGCGCCAACGGCGTCACCACCGTCACCGATGCGCTCGGTGGGCAATCGACCTACCGGCACGACACGCAAGGACGCCTCACCGAACTGAAAAGCGGCATCGGCAGCGCCAACCCGCAGGGCCTGAGCTCGCAGCGCTTCGCTTACGACGCCGACGGCACCGCCGACGAACGCTCCGTCGTCCAGGTCGCCTACGACGCCGTCGGCAACCGCACCCAGGTCGACATCCGCCTCAACGACCTCCTCGTCGAACACATCCCGCAGTACTTCCAGTACGACGCCATGAACCGCCAGACCGTCGTCGACGCCGTCGACGCCAACGGCACCATCGTCGAAGGCCAGGGCCACCGCCTCAGCTACGACGAAGTCGGCAACCGCCTCAGCGACACCACCATCGCCCCCCACATCGTCCGGCGCCCCGACGGCAGCTACGCCGTCGAAACCGGACCCACCACCCAGACCTACACCTACGACGCCATGAACCGGCTCGAGACCGCCCACACCGACGGCGTCCTCATCGACCGGCGCGTCTACGACGCCGCCAGCCGCACCCTCATCGACGGGCCTCTCGTCTCACTCGACCCCCACTACGCCGCAGTCCACGCCGTCAGCCTCGGCGCCCTCGGCACCCCCATCCTCGGCCACGGCAACCGCTACGACCCCAACGGACGGCTCATCGAGCAATACAGCTTCGAGTACGTCGTCTCCAAGGTCGATACCACCTACCAATACGATGCCGTCGGCAACGTCAAGCTGGAAGCCACCTGGGACCCCGCCGTCCCCCTGGCCCTGCGCACCGTGACCCTCACCCGCAACACCGTCGAAGCCGCCGAAAGCTATCGCCAGGCCCAGAGCATCACCACCGTCATCGGCCCCAAGGGCGTTCTCTTGCAGCAAGCTGATGGCGCCGAAACTGCCTTTCGGGAGTGGCACGTGCGAGACTTCATGAACCGGCACAGCCGGATCTTCGGATGGGATGCCGGTGAGCTACGTTCGTTGCGGAGCGAGCTTCAGTATTGGGCCGCAAAGGCTGGAAAAACGTGGCAACAATGAATCAAATCTTGTCTGTGATTGACATCCTCCACGTCTTTGAGAAGTGGACATTGATGATGGATTCAAGCCAATGCATTGAGCTCGAGTTAGGGACACCGATTGACCTCCTCGATGGAAGCAACCAGCGAATTGGAGAAGCTATCGTCAGCGCGTTCTTGCGAACGCAGAATCCGGCCATACAACCCATTGCGCTGGAGCAGAAGGTTGATCCCGACGACTTCAAGCGGGTGAAAGCGATTCGTCCTCAATAGGGTGTGTCTGCGCCCGTTCAACGGAGGCTGATCTGGTGCGCGATCTGGGCACGATGCGCTCCCATCTATATCTAGAACGGAGTGTTTTATTCCGAAAGGGAGAGCAGCCCTACGTAACGAAAACACCCCCGAGCAGCGCGTCGCCGAGCAGCGCAAGCTCGTCGTGAACGGTGAAGTCCTTGGCCGCTACGGCGCGGCCGCCGACGAGCGCTTCGGCAATCTGCTAGGCGCAACCGGACCCGCCTTCACCCCGCAAAGCGACTTCGGCTCCGGCTACGCGCCCACCGGCACCACCTCGCTGCAGACGCCCAAGAGCTATGCGGTTGCGGCAGGCGACACCTTGCAGAGCATCGCCATGGCCATATACACACCGCAAGAGAGGATGCAAGGACGATGAACAGCATCCCAATCCAGCCGAAGGATGAACGGTTGGCTCAGCCGATACCTGAGTGCGGAGTTGGGTCACTTAACGAATCTGAAAGTCGTCGGATGTATTGGATGAGGCGCCATCGATCAATTCGACCGCGGGCGCCTCGCGCCTCCCAATCCATCAACCGGTTCAGCTGATTTGCACTTCTTGCCGTCGTGCAGCTGCAATCAACGCGACCCCATCTCATGACGCCATCGATTGCATCAAAATTCGACGTTACTTTCGCCCCACTGCGCGCTGCACTTTGCTTGCTCGCGGTGATCATCCTTACTGGATGTGCGATCCATCCCAAGATCGCACCGGAGAAGCTCCGAGGAAAGACAACAGTCACCATCGTGCATACCCCGCCATTCAAGAACGCGGCGTGGATCGGAATCGCGGGGGTTGATCATTTTTCGAGCCACACGGACATCTTTATGTCCGATGACGGCTATGCGCTGAAAACCGACTACGCGGGCGACGCGGTCCAGAACACGCTGAACCAGCAGACAGCCTCACCGCCCGCCACTCGGGGTGCTGGCATGACGTCTCTTGTGACCGCGAGCCTCGTCGGTGCGCTCATCCAAGCCAGGCAAGATGCCACGCAAGAAAAGGCAAAGGCCTTCGACAGCGAGGTGCGAAAGCTCTTTCCGGAGTGGAATGTTCAGCAGGAATTCATCGATGCGTTGCTGCCCGCACTCCGGCAGCGGGGACTACAGCCACAGGTCTCGAGTCTGAGAACCAACGTTTTGGTATGGCCTGCAAGCAGCGAGGACGGGAAGCCCTATCGATCGAAGTCGCCCGATAAGTTCGACCCGATCGATTCAGATCTGCTGCTACAGATCAGCCCGCTCGCATTCTGGTCTGCTCCTGGGCCGCTGAACGAATACCGCATGAATGTCTCTGTCGGAATGGCTGTCTACGATGCAAAGTCGAAGGCCTTTCTGGGGCGTCAAACCATCGTCTACGACGGCCCGCGCGGCAATATCTATCCCCTCTATGGAGGTCTTGTCTCGGATTTGCCATCGGCCCAGCCCAGGCTGAGGCAAGCCCTGCTGTCGCTCGTCGACAGCGTGGCAGATGTTGCAAGCGGCAAGGGCAAGCAACCCGGCAAATGACCTCTACCGCTTCCGGTCAGCTGCGTCCTTCCAGGCAGATCACATCTGCGTAACGCCCGAAACCGACAACCCGACCAAGTAGCCCGCACGAAGTGCGCGGGCCGCGCGCAGCGGTAGGGCGGATGCGACGCGGATCGCCACCGACGTCAGCGGCAATTTTCTGAGTGCCTCTTGCGGCTGCCATCTGACGAGGCTTCAAGCGCAACCGAACATCAAGAACGTGGCGGTTGTGATCAGTGATTGGAAAGCCAAGGCGAGCACTGTCTATCGACCCCATACCTGAGCGCGAAGCCGGGTCACTAAACAAATCCCGAATCCTTCGGATGAGTTGAGTCAATCGCCATCGACTCAGACAAGCGGGGGGAGGGAATCAGACACCAGCACACATCACCAGTCACTCAAACATTCTCGCAATCTCATTGCTGTCACAACGGTGTCAAAACACCGACCCAGGGAGTTATCCATATGAAAACATCAACGCTTCGATTCATGAAGCTCGGCCTCATTGCGGCTGCGGTCACTGTCACGACCGGCTGCGCATCCATCATCAACGGGACGCAGCAGTCCGTCAAAGTCGAAACGCTGACCGAAAAAGGCGAGTCCGTGGCCGGTGCAGACTGCCGGCTCAGCAACGCGAACGGAACGGTGGCCGTCGATTCGGGGCAGACCGCGCTCGTGAATCGCTCGGGCAGCACGCTTCGAATGAAGTGCCTGATGGACGGTCACGCACCAGCTGCCGGCGACGCGTTGTCGCGCGTCAATGGAGGGTTGATCGGCAACGTTCTGTTCGGCGGCCTGATCGGCATCATCATCGATCTCAGCAACGGTGCGGGCTTCAGCTATCCCGACGAAGTGCGCCTGGTCTTCGGTCAGGAAAGAGCGTTCGATCGCTACGCGGGCGCCGCGGGAGGCGGCGCGGCCGGCCAACTGATCGGTCCTGTGGCCGACGAGCCTCGGAAGCCGGCAGGAGCGGGCAGGGCAAAGCCGCAAGGCGCAGCGGAAGGCGACGCGTCGTCGAATCCCTTGAACAGGCCCCTTGGGAAAGGGGATGTCCTTCAATACGTCCTCACCGATAAATCGACCGGAAGAGAGTCGAAGGTCGACTACCGCCTCGATGAGATCAAGGGAAAAGAGCTGATCTTCAACCAGGGCGAGCGGATCGAGACTGCGGATGGCCGTGTGGTGCAGGTGCGCAGCATGAGCGCCGGACTTTTCGACAGTTTGATGCCCGAAGGCGGATGGCTGCCGCTGAATATCCGGCCCGGCATGTCGTGGAGCGCCGAGTCTGCTTCGGTGAAGGTCCGGGCTGCGGCGGGCGATGAGAGCACGGTGATGATCGACGGAGAGAGTGTCCGGGTGATCGCGGTGAAGGTAACGGGGTGGCAGCTCAATGCCAATGCGCAGCCCACGTCGGGTCTGCTGCGGCGCTCGTCTCAGGTCATCGTGACTTTGCTCTACGCGCCCGAGATGAAGCGGGTGGTTCAGGCGGACGCCGAAGTGCGGGGAGATTCTGGACGGGCCCATGAGTCTTTCAAGCTACAGCGCGTTGCACGCAGCAGCCAAGGCTGAAAGAAGTGCCTATGAGCGCGCTCAAACTCGCGTGGAGGAGTGCGCTTGGCTTGCCTCTTTACGCCCTCGCGTTGATTGCCAGCACGGGCGGGACGGGACTCCTCGTCCATTGGCATGTCAAGACGTGGGCCACGGAGCAAGTCGTTCTCGCGCCCGTCGGCGGCAGGCGGGTGATCTTCTGTTTGGCGGTGAGTCTTCTGTCTTGGGCGACAGCTCGGCTGTTGTCGAAACGGCCGATATGGGATGAGGTGCTGCTTGCTGCAACCGCTCTCCCCATTGCTGTGCTGATGCTGCTGCCCGCCCGGTTTGCGCTCTGAAAAAAAAACGGCCCAGCCAGGGCCGTTTTCTGTTCGGGCCGAAGCCGGCCAGCAGGAAGGCACGCACGGCAAGCGTTGGCCTCACCCTTCCTCATCCTTCACCTCCACATGCGCCACCACACGCGCATGCCGCTCGAAGCTCCAGTACGCACTCGCCCAGTCCATCAGGACCACGATGCGGTTGCGGAATCCGATGAGGAAGTACACGTGCGCAAAGAGCCAGAAGAGCCACGCGAAGCGGCCTGAGAAGCGGATGGGGCCGAAGGGTGTGCCGAGGTCCACGACTGCCGAGTTGCGGCCGATGGTGGCGAGGTTGCCGTAGTCGCGGTAGCGAAAGGGCAGGGTGTCGCGGCCTTCGATGCGGCGCAGGATGTTCTCGGACGCAGCGCGGCCCATTTGTTTGGCGCCGGGCGAAACGCCGGGCACCGGGGTCGGTGGCTTGCCGGGCCGGTAGCTCATGGCCGAAGCCAGGTCGCCGACCACGCTGATGTCCGGGTGGCCGGGCACGCTCAGGTCGGGCTGGACCTTGACGCGGCCGGCGCGGTCGGCTTCGGCGCCGGTGGCTTCGCAGAGTTGGCGGCCGAGGGGCGAGGCTGCGACGCCGGCCGCCCAGACCACGCAGTGGCAGTCGATGCGGTGCACGCCCTTGCCGGCCCCACCGTCGCTGAAGGGCGACTCGACTTCGATGCCGGTTTCGTCGATCGAGGTGACACGCGCATTCAGGCGCACTTGCACGCCCAGCTTTTGCAATTGCTCGAGTGCGCGTTGGCTCAACGACTCGGGCATGGCGCTCAACACGCGCGGGCCGCCTTCGATGAGCAGCACCTCGGCACTGCGAGGGTCGATGTGGCGAAACTCGCCTTCGAGCGTGTGCCGCGCGATCTCGGCGAGCGTGCCGGCCATTTCGACGCCGGTGGGACCGGCGCCGATCACGGCGAAGGTGAGCAATGCGCGGCGTCGCGCGGCGTCGGCTTCGAGTTCGGCGGCTTCGAAGCTCATCAGCACGCGACGGCGGATTTCGAAGGCGTCGGCGAGTGTCTTGAGTCCGGGGGCGAAGCGTTCCCAGCTTTCGTTGCCGAAATAGCTGTGCGTCGCGCCCGCGGCAACGATCAGATGGTCCCAGGGCAGGCGCACGCCGCCGACCAACTGCACTTCGCGCGCGGCGGTGTCGATGCGCTCGACTTCGCCCAACAGCGTGGTCACGTTCGGCTGCTTGCGAAACAGCAATCGGGCGGGGGCCGCGATCGACGGCGCGGCGAGGCCCGCGGTGGCCACCTGGTAGAGCAGGGGCTGGAACAGGTGGTGGTTGGTTTTTTCGACAAGTGTGATGTCGACGGGGGCGCCGCGCAGCTTTCGGGCCGCTTCGAGCCCGCCGAAACCGCAACCGATGATGACAACGCGGGGCCGCGCGGACGGAATGGTCGTGCTCATTGGCCGGATGATACGCAGAGAGTCGCAGCGGGCTTGTCGGGTATGGCAGGGCCGATGCCGCCGGATTAAAAGGGGAATGACAGCGCCTAGAGAGTTGTGCGAAAGTGAGGGCAATCGGTCTCCCCCGGCGGCTTGACGCCGCTTGCCGTGGGGATTTGTCCTACCCCGCCATGCCTCGGGCATGCGCTACAAACCCTCGATATCCGCTGGAGTCCAACCGGAATCCATCCGAACAACAGCCGAAAAACAGCCATCGGAGACTTCATGAATTTCATTCGGCCGGCCCAGCGAGCGGCGGACGAGTTGCGCGATCGATTCGAAGCCGTGCGGGCGCATTCCCTGTCACTCGCTGCACCGCTTTCGGCCGAAGATCAGTGCATCCAGTCGATGCCCGACGCCAGCCCGACCAAGTGGCACCTGGCGCACACCACCTGGTTCTTCGAAACGGTGCTCCTGCGCGCCCACGCTGCTCCCTACCAGGACTTCGATCCGCGGTTCCACTATCTCTTCAATTCGTACTACGAGGCGCTCGGCCCTCGCCATCCGCGGCCACAGCGCGGGCTGTTGACGCGACCTTCCGTCGACGAGGTGCTGGCCTATCGCAAGCACGTCGACGAAGCGGTGATCGCGCTCTTGCAGGCCGACGGAGATGCCGTTGATACCAGCGACATTCACGCGATCGTCACGCTCGGCCTGCACCATGAACAGCAGCACCAGGAACTGCTGATGACCGACATCCTGCACGCCTTGTCATGCAACCCGTTGCTGCCCGCTTACCAGCCCGCTGCCACGCCGGCGCTGCGTCTTGCATCGTCGGCGCCGGATGTGCGCTGGATCGAGCATGCGGGCGGTCTCTGCGATGTCGGGCATGCGGGCGACGGCTTTGCGTTCGACAACGAAACACCGCGCCATCGAGTGCTGTTGCACCCGCACGCCATCGCAGACCGGCTGGTGAACTGCGGCGACTACGCGCGCTTCATCGATGACGGCGGCTATCGACGACCTGAGTTGTGGCTGTCCGACGGTTGGGCCGCGGTGCAGTCGCAGGGTTGGCGATGTCCGGCTTACTGGCTGGCGCCGGACGATCCGCGGCTTGCGTACCAGGCACATCCCGCGAACCCCGGTGCCGCAAGCGGCTGGCAGGTGTTCGGCCTGCACGGCGTGCGGCCGATGCAGCCGGAAGAGCCGGTGGCTCAACTCAGCTTTTATGAAGCGGCAGCCTACGCCGAGTGGGCCGGAGCCCGGCTGCCGACCGAGTTCGAATGGGAAGCGGCCGCGCAAGCCAAGGGCATCTCTCAGATGACAGGGCACGTGTGGCAGTGGACGCGCTCCTCCTACGACCCGTACCCGGGCTTCCGCCCGCTCACCGGCGTCGCTGCCGAATACAACGGCAAGTTCATGGTCGGCCAGGTCGTGCTGCGTGGCAGCAGCCTGGCGACTCCCGCGGGCCATACCCGGCCCACCTACCGCAATTTTTTTCCGCCGGCCGCGCGCTGGCAATTCTCGGGGCTGCGCCTCGCGAAAGACCTCTGATGCCAAGCAAAGCCAAAGCCTCCAACCTGCACGCATTCCGCACCTCGCAACGCGCCGCGCCGCTGTCCGACTTCGGGCGCGACCTGATCGCCGGGTTGAGTCGCGAAGCGCGTTCGATCCCGCCCAAGTTCTTCTACGACGCGGCGGGTTCGGCCTTGTTCGATCGCATCTGCGACTTGCCGGAGTACTACCCGACGCGCACCGAGCTTCGCATCCTCACCGAATGCGCGCCGCAGATCGCGTCGCACATCGGTTCGCAGGCAGAGATCATCGAGTTCGGTGCGGGCTCGCTCACCAAGGTCCGCTTGCTGCTCGACGCGCTCGACGCGCCACGCCGCTATGTTCCGATCGATATCTCCGGCGAACACCTGCAGGCCGCGGCCGAGCGCCTGCGTGCGGACTACCCGCAGCTCACGGTGCAACCGGTGGTGGCCGACTACACCATGCCGATGGTGCTGCCGCCGCAGGGCGGTGCCACGGGCAAGCGCGTCGGCTTCTTTCCCGGGTCGACGCTCGGCAACTTCAGCCCCAACGAGGCCTTTGCATTCCTCCAGCTCGCACAGCGCATGCTGCGCGGCGGCGGGCTGCTGCTCGGCGTCGATCTGGTCAAGGACCCGGCATTGCTGCACGCGGCCTACAACGACGCGCAGGGCGTGACCGCGGCCTTCAACCTGAACCTGCTCGCGCGCGCCAATGCCGAACTCGATGCCGATTTCGACCCCGAGGGCTTCACGCACGCGGCGTTTTACAACGCGCCGCTGCGCCGCATCGAAATGCACCTGGTGAGCCGGCGTGCGCAGACGGTGTCGATTGAAGGGCAGGAGTTCACCTTCGACGAAGGCGAATCCATCCACACCGAGAACTCGCACAAGTTCACCGTCGACGGCCTTCGCGCCTTGGCCGTGCGTGCCGGTTTCCGGCCTGCTGCGGTGTGGACGGACCCCGAGCGGCTCTTCAGCGTGCACTGGCTCGAATCGCCCACGGCACAATGAGGCTTGGCCCGCCATTCGATGCGGGCTTCGGAGAGTCTCATGAAAGCAACCTGGAATGGCGCCACCATCGCGGAGAGCGATGACACCGTGCTGGTCGAGGGCAACCATTATTTTCCGATGGAGTCGCTCAACCGCGACTTCGTCACCTTCAGCAATCACAAGACGACCTGCCCCTGGAAGGGCACTGCCAGCTACTACTCGCTGCTGGTCGAAGGTGAACTCAACTCCGACGCCGCCTGGTACTACGCCGAGCCGAAGCCCGAGGCCGAGTCGATCAAGGGCCGGGTCGCATTCTGGAAGGGTGTGAAGGTGGCGAAATGAATGTCGGGTTCAGCCCGCCGTTCACCCCCATCGACCATGCTCCCGCCGCCCTGCAGCAGGACGGCTATGCGGTGTTGGATGCCGAAACGCTGTCCCGTTGGCTCGACACACCGCTCGATGATTTAGCCGCGCTGCAATCCGACTGGGACCATCTCCCGCCCGACGAATATCTGAAGGACGGGGGCCGCTATCGCACCCGGCGCCACGCCTGCTTCACGGTCGACGGGCAGCAACTGAGCGAGGTGCCGCATCGCGCACATTGGCAGCCGGTGGAATACAACGCGCTGCACGGCGGCATGCAGCGCTGGTTCGCGCCCATGGCAGCGGCCACACTTGCGCAGCCGGCTTGGCAGAAGCTCATGATGGGCATCGCATCGCTGGCCAGCGGCCTGCGCGGGCCGCAGCGATGGTTCGTGGAGGCGCATCAGTTCCGCATCGACACGACCGACGGCATCGGCCGGCCCACACCCGAAGGTGCGCACCGCGACGGCGTGGACCTGGTCGCGGTGCTGCTCGTGGCGCGACACAACATCAAGGGCGGCGAGACGCGGGTCTTCGAGGCCACGGGCCGCCGGGGCGAGAGGTTCACCATGACCGAGCCCTGGACGCTGCTGGTGCTCGACGATGCGCGGGTCATTCACGAATCCACGCCGATCCAGCCCGTGGACGAGGCGCAGCCGGGCTGGCGCGACACGCTGGTCGTCACCTGCCGGGCAGGCGGTTTCCAGGGCGACTGACGAGGGCGGTCGGCCGGCATTTCACGACTGCCCGCGTCCTACAGGCCGAATCACGCTCCGGATGTACATTCGAAGCCCGGCCCGCTCGGCGGGCCCCACGCAAAACGATAGGGGATTGCCATGTTCAATCACATCCTGGTGCCGATCGACGGTTCCGAAACGTCGATGCTCGCAGTCAGCAAGGCCAGCGGTCTGGCCCTGGCCTTCGGCAGTCGCATCACCCTGATCCATGTGGTCGACAACTACCCGTTCATCGGCGTGGGCGCAGACTATGCGCTCGGGCAAAACGAATACCTCGCAGCGGCCACCAGCAGTGCCAATGCAGCGCTGGCACGCGGTGTGGCTGCATTGGCCGCCGAAGGCTTGCACAGCGACCAGCGCGTGATCGACGGGCATGTGGTGCATGAAGGCATCGTGGACACGGCCGATGCGATTGCGGCCGACCTGATCGTGATGGGCTCGCACGGTCGCTCCGGCATCGAAAAGCTGCTGCTCGGCAGCGTCACTCAGCGCGTCTTGCAGGATTCGAAGGTGCCGGTGCTGGTGGTCAAGGGCTGACCCACTCGAAGGGCGCCGGGCTTTCGAAGCGCACGGGCCGCCCGTCGGCCGGGTGCATGAATTCGAGCGCAGTGGCATGCAACAGCAGGCGTGGCGCACGTGCTCTTGCGCTTGCGCCATCACCGTCGCCGACGTAGAGCGTGTCGCCCAGAATCGGGTGGCCGATCGATTGCAGGTGAACGCGCAGCTGATGGCTGCGACCGGTCAGCGGCTCCAGCCACAGATGCGTCGCATGGCGTGCTGCAAGTTGTCGCTGCGCTCGCCAGCGCGTGAGGCTGGGCTTGCCCGCCGGGTCGACTTTCTGCAGCGGGCGGTTGGGCCAGTCGGCGATGAGCGGGGCATCGATCACCTGCCAGTCGCCCGTCACTGGCAACAGGCCGTCCACGATGGCTTCGTAGGTCTTGCGGATCTGCCGCGCCGCAAAGGCTTCGCCGAGTGCGCGCTGCACCGTCGCACTGCGCGCCATGAGCACCAGGCCGCTCGTCGCCATGTCGAGGCGATGCACCACCCGCGCGTCGGGCCAGTGCCGCAGGGCGCGGGCGCTCAGGCAGTCCTGCTTGTCGTCGCCGCGTCCGGGCACGCACAGCAGGCCGGCTGGCTTGTCGAACACCAGCAGTTCGGCATCTTCATGAATCAGGCGAATCTCGTCCATCGGCGCACGAGTCTAGGCGCTGGGCTATCCTCGACGAAATGTCCGCGCGCCCTGCTGCTCCGAGTGCTTCGAATGCCCCGAGTTTTTCCGACCTGACGCGCGAGCGCCCCTTCATGCGGCTGTGGGTGGCGCGGCTGTTCGGCACGGCGGCGGCGCAGATGCTGCTGGTCGCCATCGGCTGGCACATGTACGAGCTCACGGGCAGTGCGTGGGACTTGGGGCTGGTCGGCCTGTTTCAGTTCGTGCCCGCGCTGCTGCTGGCCCTGCTCGCGGGGCACGTGGTGGACCGCCATCATCGCGGCCGCATCGTGGCGGCCTGTTTCGCCACGCAGGGCGCAGCGTCGCTGGTGCTGCTGGTCGCGGTGGCGACGCACCACGATTCGCGCGCGCTGCTGCTAGGGCTGTCGCTGCTGCTGGGCTCGGTGCGTGCCTTCCAGATGCCGGCGCAGCAGTCGCTCACGCCCTTGCTCGTGCCGCCGCTGATGCTGCCGCGCGCCATGGCGTTCAGCTCGGCCGGCATGCAGGGCGCGATCATCGGTGGGCCGGCCTTGGGCGGTTTGCTCTTCGTGGCAGGCACGGCGGTGGTGTACGGGGCCAGCCTGGCGCTCTTCTGCGTGGCCTGCTTCCTGGCGTTGCGGCTGCGCTATGTCTACACGCGTGCGCCGCGCGAGCCGGTGACGGTGTCCACCGTGCTGGCGGGCGTCGATTTCATCTGGAAGCGCAAGCCGGTGCTCGGCGCGGTGTCGCTCGATCTCTTCGCGGTGCTGCTCGGCGGGGCCGTGGCGCTGCTGCCGATCTTCGCCAAGGACATCCTGCACACGGGCCCATGGGGCCTGGGATTGCTGCGCGGAGCACCGGCGGTGGGCGCGCTGCTGACGTCGATCGTGCTCACCCGCCGTCCGATCGAGCGGCGCGCCGGCCGCACGCTGCTCCTGGCCGTGGCGCTGTTCGGGGTCTGCATGGTGATCTTCGGCCTGTCGCGCAGCTTCGTGGTGTCGCTGATCGCGCTTGCCGTGTCGGGCGGCGCCGACATGGTCAACGTGGTGATCCGCCAGACGCTGGTGCAGCTCGAAACGCCCGACGCCATGCGCGGCCGCGTGAGCGCGGTCAACTCGATCTTCATCGGGGCCAGCAATCAGCTCGGCGAATTCGAGTCGGGTGCCACGGCGGCCTTGCTGGGGCCGGTGGGCTCGGTGGTGGTCGGCGGGGTGGGCACCGTGCTGGTGGCCGCCGCCTGGTTCCGGCTCTTTCCGTCGCTGGCGCAACGCGACCGGATCGTGGCCGTTCAGGCGAGCGACGCCGCGTACGGCACGTCGAGCACGACGTCGCCCGACGGTTCGGCCACGCAGGGCAGGACGTAGCCCTCGGCCTTTTCGTCGACGCTCACGCCGGGCCACTCGATTCGGTAGCGCACCTGCCCGGAGAGCATCCTGCACAGGCAGGTGCGGCAGGTTCCGTTGCGGCACGAGCTCGGCAGCTCGACGCCGGCCGCTTCGGCGGCCTGCAGCAGCGTGGCGCCGGCGGGGGCCTCGAAGTCGAAGCCGGCGGGCTCGATCCTCACCCTCATGCCAAGGGCAGCGATGCGGGTGGCGCGGAGGTCACTTGTTCTTGAGTTTGCCGCGCGGAATCACGGCCGTGGTCAGTGTGCGGACGGGTTCGCCGAGCGGTGCTGCCGGCTTGGGCGCCGATGTGTCCTTCTTGGGTTTCTTGGCTTCCTTGCTGCTGCGCTGCTGACTCTTGGCCATGGTGATCTCCGGATAGATGCGAATGCGGCCGCGAGTGTACCGGCGCGGCGACAATGGCGTTTTATTTCGCCCGCCTTCCAGCCATGTCCGAATACCAGATCCGTCCCGCCGAAATGTCCGATGCAAAGGCCATCGCCGAAGTCCACGCCGCTTCGGCCCGCGCTGCCTACACCGACATCCTCCCCGAAGACCAGCTGCGCGCCCTGGCCCCCGTCACGCGGGAAGCCAAGTGGCGCGAAGCCATCGAATACAACGAACCCCAGGTGCGCGTCGCGACGCTCGACGGCGCGGTGGTGGGCTTCGTGGGCTTCGACCGTTCGAGAGACCCCAAGACGCCGTCGACCACGGGCGAGATCTGGTCGATCTACCTGCTGCCCGAGCACTGGGGCAAGGGCGTCGGCGTCGCCCTGTGGGACGCTGCGCGCGACGGCCTCGAAGAAGAGGGCTGCACCGTGGTCACGATCTGGGTGCCGCTGCGCAACGAGCGGGCCTTGCGCTTTCATGAGCTGGCCGGCTTCAAGCGCGAGCTGAAGACGGCCAAGACGACTGCGCTCGGCGGCGTCAAGATCGAAGAGATCCGCCTGCGGCGCAACGTCTGAGCGGGCGGCACCCATGGCTGCGAGTCTGCTGCTCCTGCTCGACGATATCGCGTCGGTTCTGGATGACGTTTCATTGCTCACCAAAGTGGCCGCCAAGAAGACGGCCGGCGTACTGGGTGACGACCTGGCGCTGAACGCCCAGCAGGTGTCGGGCTTGAAGGCCGACCGCGAACTGCCGGTAGTGTGGGCGGTGTGCAAGGGGTCGCTGGTCAACAAGGCGATCCTGGTGCCCGCTGCGCTGGCGATCGGCGCCTGGCTGCCGTGGGCAGTGACGCCCTTGCTGATGGTGGGCGGCGCTTTCCTGTGCTTCGAGGGCGTCGAGAAGCTGGCGCACCGCTTCTTGCACAGCGGTCACGGCGAGGCGGAGCATGACCGCTCGACCATGGCGGCAGCCAACCCCGATGTCGATCCCGTCGAACTCGAAAAAGACAAGATCAAGGGCGCGGTGCGCACCGACTTCATTCTCTCGGCGGAGATCATCACCATCGCGCTCGGCACGGTGCAGGGCCAGGACTTCATCACCCAGCTCGGCGTTCTGGTGGGCATCGCGATCGTCATGACCGTGGGCGTCTATGGCCTGGTCGCAGGCATCGTCAAGCTGGACGACGCGGGCCTGCATCTGAGCCGCAGCGACCGGCCTTCGCTGCGCTCGCTGGGCCGCGGCATCCTGGCGCTCGCGCCCTGGCTCATGAAGGCGCTGTCGGTCGCCGGCACCGCGGCCATGTTCCTGGTGGGCGGGGGCATCCTGGTCCACGGGGTGCCGGCGGTCGGCCACGCGGTCGAGGCGTGGTCCGCCGGTTTCGGCAGCGTCGCCGGAGTGCTGTTGCCGATGCTGGCCAATGCGGCGGTCGGCATCGTGGCCGGCGCGATCGTGCTGGCGGCGGTCGAGCTCGCCAAGAAGCTGTTCAAGAAGGGCTGAGCGCGCGTTCGGCCTCGCTCACGCGCTCGGCCACGGCGGCGATGCCGCTTTCCGACAGGTCGTCGACGTGCAGGGTTCGGCGCGTGCTCCATTGCCTGAAATGCGCCGACTGCGACTTGGCATAGGCCGGGTCGTAATGCAGCGCGGTCAGTTCGGCGAACAGCGATCGCAGATCGCGCGCGCCGGCCCATTGCTGCCAGCGGCCGATCACGGCCTTGCCGTGCAGTTCCTTCAGCAGCGCGAGTTGCGTCGACAGCGCCTCCGGCCGGTCGCCCAGGTAGCTGTAGTCGCGCAGCAGGTACTCCAGCCGCGCCTGCGGCGTGGCGTCGATCTCGATCACGCTGCCGGCGCGCATTTTTTCGACCAGCGGCGTCGGCACGTTCAGCTGGCCGATGCGGCGGCTCTCACCTTCGACGTAGAGCGGGCGCGCGGGGTCGATGCGGTCGAGCAGGTCGGCGATGCGCGTCTCGAACGCGGTCTGCGAAGGCTGCGGCACGCCGGGGAGGGCGCCGAGCAGCGAGCCCTTGTGCGCGGCGAACGCTTCGAGATCGAGCACCTGGTGCCCCGTGCTTTCGAGCGCCTGGAGGATGCGCGTTTTCGCGCTGCCGGTGGCGCCGCACAGCACGCGCAGGTCGAGTTGCGGGCACAGCGCCTCGATCCGCGCGATGACATGGCGGCGCCAGCTCTTGTAGCCGCCGGCCAGCTGCTTGGCGTCCCAGCCGACGAGTCGCAGCCAGGTGGTGAGCGAGCCGCTGCGCAGTCCGCCACGCCAGCAATACACGAGCGGCTTCCAGTCGGCCGGATGATCGGCGAACTTTTCCTTCAGGTGCCGCGCGATATTCGCAGCGACCATCGCGCCGCCCACGCGCCGCGCCTCGAACGCGCCTTGCTGCTTGTACATCGTGCCGATGATGCGGCGTTCGTCGTTGTCGAGCACCGGGCAATTGATGGCCCCTGGAATGTGATCGATGGCAAATTCGGCCGGCGAACGCGCGTCGATGATGGCGTCGAAGTCGTGGCGCTGGTCGACCGTGATCGGGGACGGCCCACGCATCATCGGCCCCGGGACTGGGCGCGCTTGCGGAGCTCGACCGCCACCAGCGCGATGCCGAGGGCCAGCGCGAACCAACCGACGATGTACGCGCCGGCCACGGTGGTCCGCCAGAAGTCGGACTGAAGAAAGTGCGGCGCGATCAACACCACCGCGCCGATGAAGATGCACAGCAATCCGCGCTCGAGCATGCGCGGTGCGGTGGAGGGTCGGGAAGCCATGCCCGAGTTTAAGGCGGGGCCGCGGCTGGGCGCGGACTCTGCATCAGCTTGGCGTGGCGCTTCGCTGCACCTGGGCTCTGCTATCCGCCGAACCGATGGCTGGATGGGTGAGCCAGCTGATCGCACGCGGCCAGCACGCCGACGAGGGTCGAAGCCTTGTCGAGCAGCACCCGCACGGCCTCGCCGTCTGTGGCTGCAACTGAAATCTGGAGTTTGACGACATCTTCGGCGGCATGGCTGTAGTCGACATGGAGAACGTCCATGCCTCTCGCTGCATAAAGACCGAGGATGCGGCACAGCAAGCCGGAATCGCGTTCCATCAGGTAGACCTGACGAAGACTGGTGTCTGTTCTGGGGAATTCGGGAAGGTTCATCTCTTCAATCCTGGACATCGATGTGGGCCGGGGTTGACCGGCTGCGAAGATGCGCGTGGATCGAGAAAGAAGCGACGACGTGCTCGATGTCGACCCGGCTGACCGGGACGACGCGCACGTTCCCGGTCAGCGAGGAATTCGAATGATGGCGAAGATCGGCAAGCGGGGTTGCATGAAAGTAGTCTAGCGTTGCCACGCGCTCGCGTCTCGAAAAACTTCCGAAAGCCGAGCCCAGGGGGATAACCGAAAGGTTATCGGACTATCAGTTTTTCGTGCACGGCTGGAAACGGTCGCGGCCTAGACTGCCGCACATGCACACCGTGTCGCTGCCGATTTGCTCGACCCTTTCGTCCAACCTGCTGACCGTGATCGGCGAGGCGGAATCCGCCGACGAGGCCTTCCGTCAGCTCGACCTGTTCAGGCGCGTGATCGCGGGGCCTGGTGTGTTCAGCGTCAACCTGAACGTGACGACCGTCGCCGACCCACGCAACGAAGTCCGCCTGAGGCGGCTGTACTCGTCTGCTGGAGGCGCATGGCCCGTGGCGGGCAGCAAGTGCAAGTCGCACTCGGGATGGACCGACATGCTCTTCGTGCGCGGCGAGATCTTCGTCGGCGAAGGCAGCGACGCCCTGGCAGACAACTTCGACGACCACCCGCGCATGACGCAGCATGGCCTGCGGTCGGTGGTCAACGTGCCGCTGATGAAGGGGGCGCAGTGCTATGCAACAGTCAACGTCTTCGGCCGCGGCGACCGCTGGCTTCCCCATCAGGTGGAAGGCGTGCGTCTGCTGGCATCGGCAGCGGCCCCATGGGTGCAGCCGCTACCCGATCTCGACTATGCATTCGAAAGGTCTTCCGCATGAACACAGATACGTCGATCGTGATCGTCGGCGGCGGTCCCGTCGGGCTCGCCATGGCGATCCTGCTTCAGCGTTTCGGGATTGATTTCGTGCTGCTGGAACGCAATGCCGGCATCACCGAGCATCCCAAGGCGCGTGGCACCTGGGTACGCACCATGGAGATCTTTCGTCAATGGGGAATCGAAGGCCGGCTGAGGCTGCGCGCCTTGCCCGATGGAGCGGACTTCTTCTCGTTCGTGGATTCCATGACGGGTCACGAGTGGGGCCGCACGGTGCCCGAACCCAATGGCGGGTTCTCGCCCACCTGGAAGACGATCCAGTCGCAGGATGCAGTGGAAGAAGAGTTGCTTGCTCACGCGCGCCGATCGGAAATCGGCCGCATCCTGCACTGCAACGAGTTCGTCCGGTACGAAGAATCGGACAGCCACATCGAGGTGACCAGCCGCGACCTGAGGACCGGCGAGACCAGTACCTGGAAGGCCGCCTACCTCTTGGCCGCCGACGGCGCCGGCAGCGCGGTGCGGCGGCAGGCCGACATCGAAATGCGCGGGCCCTCAGCCATGGCCACGATGGCCAACGAATTCTGGCAGGCCGATCTGTCGCACGTGCGGGGCGTCGCCGACACCGCCGTGTGGCGGGTGTTCGCGAAGGATTCTCCCTACCCGACCACATCGGTGCTCAACACCAATGGACGCGATCGATGGCTGAGCATCCTGCCGGTGGGCGTGGAAAACGATGACCGCGAAGGACCGCGCACGGACGACGAAGTGGTGAGGCTCGCCCGCACGGTAACGGGCATTCCCAACCTCGACGTCAAGGTGATCAACCGCTCTCTGTGGCGGCTGAGCCGGCAGGTCGCTGCGGCCTTCCGCAAGGGCCGCGTGCTGCTGGCCGGCGATGCTGCGCACCGCTTTCCACCCAATGGCGGCTATGGCATGAATTCCGGCATCCAGGACGCCCACAATCTGGCGTGGAAATTGGCACTGGTCGTGAAGGGCCAGGCCGCGCCAAGACTGCTCGACAGCTACGACCTCGAGCGGCGCCCGGTCGCTGAATCGAACGCGGATTTCAGCTACCGCAATGCGCAGCGCTTCCGGCACGTCGATGAAGCACTGCGCTCAGGCAATCGGGAACGCATCGAGTTCTGGATCCGCGATAGCAATCACCACATCCACAGCGTCGGCCAGTCGCTGGGATTCAGCTATGACGAAGGTGCCGTGGTTCCGGACGGCACGACCAAGCCCGTGCTGGTACCGGGCCGTTATGAACCGTCCGACCGCCCCGGCTCGCGCTTCCCGCACATCTGGACCGATTTGGCCCGGCGGCACAGCACGCTCGACTGGTTCGACAAGTCCTTCGTTCTCGTCGCGGGTCCGGACGCCGGCGCCTGGGCCGAAGCCGGGAAGGCCGTGGCCGCAAAGCGTTCGGTGCCGCTGTGCCTGCGAGTGCTCGGCGAACCCTATCGGCACGAGGGCTTGCAGATCGGGGCTCAGGGCGCAGTGCTGGTGCGACCCGATGGGCATGTCGCCTGGCGCATGCCTTGGACACCCCAGGACCCCGCCGCGGAACTCGACCGCGTGCTCGCCACGCTGCTGGACTGAACCATGCCGGTCCGCTGCTTGCACCACTACACGCTGCGCTGCGCACCCGAGGAAGTGGAAGCACTGGCGGGCTTCTACACCCGCGTGATCGGCCTGGAGGTGGGCGACCGGCCGCAACTTCCGCTGCCGGGCACCTGGCTGTACGCCAGCTGCGAACCCATCGTGCACATCTACGCCAACGTCGATGCGCAGCAGGCTTCGGCGCTGGGCACTTCGACCGGCGCTCTGGACCATATTTCCTTTCGTGGCGAAAACCTTGCCGCCACGCGGCGCCACCTGCGATCGATCGGCTGTGACTTTGCGGAGGCGCCCGTGCCGCTGCGGCCGCTGCACCAGATCTTCATCCGCGATCCGAAAGGACTGAAGATCGAGCTGACCTTCTGGATGGACGAGGAACGTCAGGCAGGAACCGCAGATGATTGAGACGGTTCGCACGGGCGAGGTGACGACCGCCTTCATGCGGCAAGGTGAAGGGCCGCCGCTGTTGCTGCTGCACGGAGCAGAAGCCTCGCACGATATGTTCGCCGACCTGGTGCCGCTGCTTGCGCCGCACTTCACTGTCATAGCGTACGACCAGCGCGATTGCGGCGCATCCGAAGGTGCGGACGTGCCCGCGACCCTGACCGACCTCGCAGCCGATGCCTGCGCGCTTCTGAGCGCCCTCGGCTATTCCAGCGTCCACGTTTTCGGCACGTCGTTCGGCGGGAGGCTGGCCCAGGTTCTTGCACTGGAGCATCCCGCCATCGTCCGGCGCCTGGCGCTGGCCAGCACTTGGGCATTGGCAACGCCCTACATCGATGTAAACCCGCGCGGCGCTGAAATACGTGAGTTGCGCGCCCGCTTGCCGGACAGTGCGCGTGCGTTGGCTGCCTGGTTCTTTCCACCATCCGCTCTTGAGGCGCGACCTGCGTTGCTGGAGGTTTTCTCGCAGGCGCGGCCAGCGACGGAGCGTTCCCGTCGGCGTGCGCAAACGGTCGCTTCGCCGGTGAGCGGGGACATCTCGCGGATCTCCGCTCCCACGCTCCTGCTGGCCGGCGATGCCGACCGCGTCGTGCCGTTGGAGGCCACGCGTGCCATGGCGAAGCTGCTGCCACGTGCGCGGTTCCAACTCCTGCGAGATGTGGGTCACGTCGCGGCCATGCAGGCTCCCGGCCTGTTGGCCGCTTCGCTGATCGATTTCTTCCTAGCTGAACCTGGAAAGGGCTCATGATGAAACTCTTCGACATACTCCTGCGAGTGCGCGGCGTCGGCATGGTTGCGCTGTGCGCAGCCGGCCTCTGCATGCCGGTGAACTTTGCGCTCGCACAGTCCGAAGCCCCGCTGCGCATCCTCGTTCCGTACAGTGCCGGCAGCCCGGTTGACACCTACGCGCGAATGATGTCCGAGTACATGCGGCCGCTTCTGGGACCCATCGTAGTCGTGAACAAGCCCGGTGCGGGCGGAATCGTCGGTGTGCAGGACGTGCTTGCAGGGCCACGCGACGGCACGCTCGCCCTCTGGGCGGCAGGCAGCCTGTTCGGCACCAACCCATTCGTGTTCCGCAAGCTTCCCTACACGCTGGACCAGTTCGAACCGATCGCCAATGTCGTCGAGCTGTGTCTGGTGTTCAGCGCGCGGCCTGGGCTGGGAGTGAAGACGGTCGACGAACTCGTGTCCAAGATGAAGGCCGAGCCGGGGCAGGTCCGGTTCGCCAGCCCCGGCATCGGCAATCAGCCCGTCCTGGCCTGGGAGAAGTTCGTCCGGCACATCGGAGCAACAGCGCTCTCGGTCCCGTACAAGTCCACTCCCGACGTCACCTTGGGAATGCTTGGTGGCTTCTCCGATGTGACCGTGGGCGTGATGAGTGGCCCGGATCTCGACAACTTTCGCTCCGGCAAGATGGTGCCACTTGCGGTGACATGCAAGAACAGGATGCCGCAGCTTCCTGATGTGCAGACGATGGCGGAAGCAGGCTATCCCGAGATGTCGATCACCGGCACCGTGGAAGTCTTCTATGCCAAGGGAGTGCCGGCGCCGGCGCTCGACCGGCTGTCGAAGGCCATCGAGGACACGAAGCGGAATCCCGAATTCGTGAAGAAGCTCGAGGCGCTGAATGCGCAGCCTGCGCCGACCACGAATCGGGCTGATTTCCGCCATTGGCTCGACGCCGACCGCCAGGTCTGGAGTCAGATCGCCAAGGACGCCAACATCGTGATCGACAACTGAGTCGCGACGAACATTCAAAGGCTCACCATGTCAGCCCCATTCGATCTTGTCATCCGCGGCGGGACAGTTGCCGACGGGCTCGGCAGTCCGCTCGCTCGGGCCGACATCGCCGTTCGGTCCGGACGCATAGTGCAAGTTGGAAAAATCGAGCAGAAGGGCAGCGAGGAGATCGACGCTGAAGGCCTTGTCGTGACGCCGGGATTCGTCGACATCCACACGCACTACGACGGGCAGGCCATCTGGGACGAGCGGTTTGCGCCTTCGAGCTGGCATGGAGTCACGACGGTCGTGATGGGCAATTGCGGCGTCGGCTTCGCGCCTGTCAAGAGCGAGGATCGAGAACGTCTCATCGAGCTGATGGAAGGCGTGGAAGACATTCCCGGGGCGGCGTTGCATGAAGGCCTGGACTGGCGCTGGGAAAGCTTCGCGGACTTCCTGGATGCATTGGAGCGCAAGCCACACGACATCGACTTTGCCGCCTACCTGCCGCATGCCGCCTTGCGGATGTACGTGATGGGCGAGCGAGCCTCGCGCATGGAGCCAGCGACGGAAGACGACCGTGCGCAAATGCGCGCGCTGACCGAACGAGCCGTGCGCGCCGGAGCCATCGGCTTTTCCAGCTCGAGGTCTCTCAATCACAGGACGGTCCGCGGGGCGCCGACACCGTCGCTTCACGCTTCCGAGGCCGAACTCACTGCCATTGCACTGGGCTTGAAGGACGCTGGGCGCGGCGTGCTGCAGATGATCACCGACTTCGACTCGGAGGACGTGGATGCCGAGTTTTCGCTGCTGCGTCGCCTCATGGAAGTCTCAGGCCGCCCCCTGACGTTCTCGCTCATGCAGAAGCACAGCAACGTGGATGGCTGGAAGCGGGTGTTGGAGCTCACCGCGAGGGCAGTGGCCGATGGCTTGTCCATGACCGCGCAGGTTGCCCCTCGGGGAGTTGGCACCCTCCTGGGCCTGCAAGGCAGTCGCAATGTGTTCTCCGAGTGCCCAAGCTACCGGGCCATCTCCGCCCGGCCTTTGCCACAACGCCTGGAGGCCTTGCAAGATGCTCGGCTGCGCAAGGTCTTGGTGCGTGAGCTGCGCGAGCATGCGGACACACCTCTTGGCACGCGCCTGACTCAGTTCGACAACATCTTTCTCTTTGGGGATCCTCCGGACTACGACCCGGGCGAGCATCGCTCGCTGGCTGCCGTCGCCGCGCGCAAGGGCCAAGACCCAGCCGAAGTGGCCTATGACGAACTCGTGCGCGACGGCGGATCCGGGATGCTTTATTCGCCGTTTGCCAACTACGCAAGCAAATCACTGGACGCTTGTGCCGAGATGATCGCGCATCCGAACACCGTGATGGGATTGGGCGATGGGGGCGCCCATGTCGGCTACATCACCGATTCGGGGTTCCCGACCTATCTCCTGGCGCATTGGCGAGGGCGCTTCGAGTTCGCGTGGCTGGTCAAACGTCAGACTTCTGACACCGCACGCGCGGTGGGTTTGCTTGATCGGGGGATCATCGCGCCAGGCATGAAGGCGGACTTGAACATCATCGATCCTGGCCGTTTGGCCATCGCTGCCCCGCATGTGCAGGCGGACTTGCCGAAGGGCGGGTCGAGGCTGATGCAGCGTGCGCAAGGCTACGTCGCCACCATCGTGTCCGGAAAAACGGTCTATCGCGCCGGCAAGGCCACTGGAGAGTTGCCGGGTCGGCTGGTGCGTGGGCCGCAAGCAGCCCCGACGGGGGATGTCGATTCGAAGGAAGCGAACTTGGTCACCGGCCACTGAGGCGCTGCTGCTGCATCTGCCGTGCAGTGCGCGTCAGAGCATCGAGCAACATCGTCATCACGGGATCGGCAACTGTCTGTCGCAAGGTGAGGAAAGTCACCGGTGGCAAGTTCCAGTTGAGCTTGTAGGGTAGCCGGGCGCCGTGTCCTGCAGCAACGAAGTCGGCCGCAACATCAGTGGGCAGAATCGTCACTGCGTTGGGGTCGACGCGCAACGCGGTCTCGACGCTGCGAAGTGACAGGGTCTCGACGATCGGTGCCGGAGGCTGAACGCCTGCTCCGACGAATATCGTGTTGTAGGTCCGGCGCATGGGCGTATTCGGAGGCGGGAGGACCCAGTGGAGCTGCGCGAGCTTCACCCAATCCAGTTCACCGCGCGAAATGCGCGCTACGCTTTTGGCCGAGACAATCAGGCAAGGCTCCTGCTGATAAATCGAAACCTGCTCGATATCGGGCGAAGCACCGTCGAATGAACGACCGATCGCTGCATCGAGTTCCCGGCCGAGTATGGCTCTGACCAATTCGTCGGTCGTACCCTCGCGCGTCAACATCGCCACCGGCTCGTCGAGATTGAGCATCCGAGAAATCGCCGCTGACAGCAGGGCCTGCGGCACGTAGTGCGTGAACCCCAGGCGGACGCGACTGCGTCTGCCCGCCCGAATGGCTGTCAGCGTTCTCGCTGCGGACTCCGCATCGGCCAGCCAGCGCGTCGCATAGGTCAGGACGGCTTCGCCCGCGGCTGTCGGGATCAGGCCCTGGTTGGTGCGCTCGAACAGCTGGGTGGAGAAAGTACTCTCCACCTCGCGCAGTGCTTTGCTGATCGCCGGCTGGCTCAGGCCCATCGCTGCCGCAGTGCGATTGACGGTGCGATGCTCCCGGATCTCCTGAAGCAAACGCAACTGTCGCAGCTTGAGCCGCGACACCAACGCATTCGCGAGGGCGATCGAGACATCGTCATGGCTGGGCGACGTCGAAGGAGGATGCCGGCTCACGGGGGCAGTCTAACTGCTCGTTGCCGGCAATGCGCATGACCGCTTCCCGGCAAGTTCGTCGTGCAAGCGTCTTCCGGATACTGCCCCGGCTCGGATGGCTTCACTCGCTTCGTCGCCAGCCACGCGGACTCATTTCAAGAAACTCATTTCATGCGACGATCATTGAGGGCGACAGCGTTGATCGTCACCCAGGTCTGCGAAAAATTGAGCGTGAAGTCGAGAAAGCTCTGAACTGCCGGCGATGGAGCAGGCCGTTGCCGGGCGAATGCTGAAATCTTCCAGCTGACCGCAGGCTGCTTGAGTGGCAGGAGCTTGAGTCCGAATCCATGCACCAGCGACTCCGCCATCAACGGGCAGATCACCACCCCTTGCTTCACCGTCAGCATCGCCAGCGCGGTGTTCACCCGGTGCACCTGCACCACGTTCCGCGGATGATGCTGGGGCGCGACATGGCTCAGCACATTGGTCGCGAGGTTCGCCATGTAGTTGATCAACGGTCGATCGCGAATGTCTTTCCAGGCGACCGACTCGCCGCTGGCCAGGGGGTCGTCCGAGCGCAGCGCGGCACCGAGCGGCTCGGCCCACAGGACGTGGCCTTCGACAGGGTCGTCGACCAGGACGCCGCTGGTCCCGAAGCCGATGTCCGTGCTCCCGCTGTGCAGGCCGGCGAGCACCTCTTCGATCGGCACGTCCTCGAACCGCACTTCCACGCCCGGATGGTTGTCGTTGTACATGGTGATCAACGCAGGCATCAGCGAGCATGACAAAGGTTCGGGTGCCGCGACTCGCACCAGCCCGCGTCGCAACTCCTTGAGGTTGGTCAGCTTCGCGAGCGCCTCGTCGAGATCTGCGAGCACGCGACGTGCCATGGGTTCGAATGCTTCGCCGACGACGGACGGAGAGACGCTGCGCGTGCTGCGATCGAGCAAGCGCACCCCGACCCGGTCTTCCAGCTCCTTGACGAGGCCGCTCAGCGCCGCCTGTGACAGGTGCATCGACTTGGAGGCTTCCGAGAAACTGCCGGTCTCGATGACGGCGACAAATGCGCGGAGTTGGCGCAGCGTGACATTCATGACCATCTCGCTCCCGGACCGGCCTCGGTTGATTTATAGGGAGAGATTATAAACGTGTCGAAAGATGCGACTTGTCCTATGAACGTCGCGATCCTATCGTGGGAGCCATAAAGGAGACACAAGACATGACGAATGAAATGACGCGGCGGGCGATGCTGTCCGCAGTGGCGCTTGCCGCCGCCACGACGGTGCTCGCATGGCCAGCGGGCGCTGCCGAAACCGACGGCCGACCGGTACGGATCATCGTGCCTTATCCGCCGGGCGGCGGCACCGATATCCTGGGCCGCGTCCTGGCCAAGCAGCTGACCGGGCTGATCGACCAACCGGTCATCGTCGACAACAAGGCCGGGGCGGCCGGCCTTTTGGGCGCGACCTACGTGGCGCGGGCCGAAGCGGACGGGCTCACGTTGCTCCTGGGGAATTCCGCGACCAATGCCATCGCTCCGGCGCTCTATCCGAAGCTGCAATACGACCCCGCCAAGGACTTCGTGCCCGTGGCCCAGATCGCCACCGTGGGCAATGCGATTGCCGTCGGTCCTTCGGTGCCGGTGAAGAACATCGCCGAACTCGTCGCGTGGAGCAAGCACGCGCAGAACGGAGGTTCGTACGGCAGCTGGGGCGTCGGCTCCGGGGGGCACCTGGCGATGGAGATGATCAAGTCGTGGAGCGGGACGAAGATGGTTCACATCCCGTACAAGGGCTCGGCGCTGTCGCTGAACGACCTCATGGGCGGGCAACTGCCCGTCGCGGTGGTCGATGTGACCGTGGTGGCCCCGTTCTACAAGGCCGGCAAGGTCCGCGTCATTGGCGTCACCGGCACCAAGCGCTCTCCGAATCTGCCCGACGTCCCCACCCTGGCCGAACAGGGGGTTCCGTTCAACACGGACAGCTGGTACGCCGTGTTCGCACCAGCGCAAACGCCAGCCCCCATGCTCGAAAAACTGCGCACGGCGTTCGCAAAGGTGATCAAGGAGCCAGAGGTTTCCAAGACGCTGATCGACCTGGGCATGAACCCGTCGACCATCAATGCGGAAGAGTTCGCTGCCGTGCAACGCAAAGACTCCGCCACCTGGGCGCGCCTGGTGAAGGAATCGGGAGCGACGGCCGAATGAGAGAAGGTCCGATGCTGCAGACGACGGCAGTCGATGCGCTGCCGGGCCAAGACACGCTCGCCCGGATGTTCTCGCCCCGAAGCATCGCCATCATTGGCGCATCGTCCGCGATGCACAAGATCGGCGCCGTGCCACTCGCGCATCTGGTCCGGCACGGCTATCGCGGCAAGATCTTTCCCGTGAACCCGAACGCCGGCGAGATTCTGGGGCTGCGCGCCTATCCGGATGTGAAGAGCATTGGCGAACCCGTCGACCTTGTGGTCGTCGCGGTGCCGGCCGCCGTTGCGGGTGCGGCCGTAGAAGAAGCTGCAGCCGCAGGCGCTCGCAGTGCGGTGATCTTCACGTCGGGCTACGCCGAGATCGGTCCGGAAGGAGCGCGCGCCCAGGAGCAGCTGGCCGAGATCGCGCGTCGTTATGGCATGCCGATCCTCGGGCCCAATTGCCTGGGGTTCATGAATGTGCGCGAGCGGCTCTATGCGACCTTCTCTCCGGTTCCGTTCGCCGGACTCGTCGAAGCGGGAAACGTCGGAATGGTGTCGCAAAGCGGCGCGTTCGCCGCCTACGCGTACAGCCTGGCGCGCGAGCGCGGCGTGCCACTGTCGTACTGGATCAGCACGGGCAATCAGTGCAGCGTGGATGTCGCGGCGTGCATCGAATGGCTGGCCGATGATCCCCACACGTCGGTCATCATGGCCTATCTGGAAGGCTGCCGCGACGGCGAGGCGCTCAAGCGAGCCCTGTCCCGCGCGCGAGAAGCAGGCAAGCCGGTGGTCGTCACCAAGGTCGGGCGGACCGATTCGGGCGCGCGGGCTGCGGCCTCGCACACGGCAGCCTTGGCAGGCAACGACGCCATCTACGACGCGCTGTTTCGCCAATACGATGCGATCCGCGCCTTGACGATCGACGATTTCTTCAATTTCGGCCACGCGCTCAGCGTGCTCGGGCGGCGGCCCGCCGGCCAGCGGCTGGGCGTCTTGACCGTGTCCGGCGGCGTCGGCGCGTTGATGGCCGACGCCGCGGAGGAATCGGGCCTCAGCCTGCCCGAACTGCCGCCGGAAGCGCAGGATGCGATCGTCGAAAGAGTGCCGTTCGCGGGACCGAAGAACCCCGTGGACGTCACCGGACAGGTCACCACCGAGCCCGACCTCCTCGACTTCGCGGGCGAGCTCATGGGAAGAAGTGGGTGCTATGACAGTCTGGTCGTGTTCCTCGCAGCGGCAGGCTTGTCCGACACCCTGTGGCCGCAGTTCCTCGATCGGATCATGCGAACGCGCCAGCGGGTTCCCGAGATCGTGATGGCGATCTGCACGCTGATGCCACCCGACCAGCGCAAGCCACTGGAAGATGCTGGCGTGCTGGTGTTCGACGATCCGACGGCTGCCATCCGGACGCTGGGGGCCATCTCCCGGCCACCTGCGCCGTCGGCGGTGTGCAACGCTGCTCCGCCCGATGTCGGGCTGCTCGCAGCGATCCAGCGCACATCGGAATTCACCGAGGCGCAAGCACTCGGCCTGCTGCGGCAGGCAGGATTCCCGGTCGTGGACCACGTCTCGTGCGATTCCGCGGACGACGCCTGTCGCGCGTTGGAGAAGTTCGGCGGGCCGGTGGTCGTGAAGTTGCAATCTCCCGACGTCTTGCACAAGTCCGACATCGGCGGCGTCAAGCTGGGTCTGCGTACGCCCGAAGAAGTCCGCCGTGCGTTCGAAGAGATCGTGACCTCGGCCCGCACTCATGCACCGGACGCGCGGATCGAAGGGGCGCTGGTGGCGCCCATGGTCCGCGACGGCGTCGAATGCATCCTGGGTCTGCACATCGATCCCGTGTTCGGCCCGGTGGTCATGGTCGGGCTGGGCGGCGTCATGGTCGAAGTCCTGCGGGACGTGAGCTTTCGCCTTGCTCCCTTCGATCATGCGACGGCGCACGAAATGATCGCGTCGCTCAAGGGCAAGGATCTGCTCCACGGCGCGCGCGGACGTCCCAAGGCCGATGTGTCGGCGCTCGCGGATGCGCTCGTCCGCCTCTCGCAGATCGGCGCTGCCGCGCAAGAGCATGTGCGCTCGATCGAGATCAACCCCTTCCTCGTGTTGGCCGAAGGTCTCGGCGCCGTGGCGGTCGACGCGGTCATCGAATGCGCCGAACAGGAGACAAAACCATGACTTCCCGGCCCTTCACAAGGCGCGCTGCGCTTCGGATCGTCGCATCGACGGCCAGTGCCATCGCCCTGCCTTTCGCCCACTCGCAGGCTCCGTTCTTTCAGAAGCCCTTGCGCATCATCGTGCCCTTGCCCGCCGGCGGTGCGGCCGATGCCCACATGCGAGCCATTGCGCTCGAAATGGAGAAGCTCGTCCAACAACCCGTGGTGGTCGACAACCGGCCGGGCGGGCAATTTGTCGTGGGCATCCATGCGCTCCTGCAGGCGCCGCCGGATGCGCACACCTTCATGCACATCTACAACGGGGTCGTCGCCACGCAGGTGGTGCACAAGCAGTTCGACCTGCTGCGTCAAACCAAGCCGGTGACGATGGTGTCGGAAAACGCCATCCTTTTGGCCGTGGGTGGCAAGTCGCCGCACAGGTCGTTTCAGGATCTGTTGAACACCCTGCGTGCGAATCCCGGCAAGACGAACTTCGGCGTCCCTGGCTCAGGAGGCGTGGAACACCTCAAGATCGCCGAAATGGAAACGGCCTTCGGCTTCAAGGCCACCATGGTGCCGTACAAGGGCGGGCCCGACATGGTGAACGCGCTTGTCGCAGGTGATGTGGACGCGGCCCTCGTGCCAGGACTGTTCGGCCTGCAATTTGCGCCGACCGGCCAGCTGCGCGTGCTGGCGACCCCGGGCGCTTCGCGCTTTGCGGGATTCCCCGAGGCACCGACCCTGACCGAGCTCGGCTTCAAGTCCGACCCGCTGGCCTACTGGGCCGGCGTCGTCGTGCGGGGGGACACTCCCGATCCGTCCGTACAGCGCCTGCAAGCGGAAATCGTCCGGGCCTCCGCGACGAAATCGGTGCGTGACGCCGCTGCCGCCACGGCAGGCAGCGTCAAGCTCAGCGAACCCCGGGAACTGCAAACTCTGATTGAATCGGACATGCGCTGGATGGCGGCATCGGCAAGCAGGCTCAAGCTCACGTCGTGACGTGAGGCCGGCCATCGAGGCGCCCGACATCGCATGGCAGTGATGGAGCGATGCCGGTGGGCCGGCGCCACGCGCTGCCCATTCGAACCCGATCCTTGTGCGCAAGGACATTCAGGAAACTCGGCCATGACACGCATCACATCGCTCTTTGCGCTCCTCGCTTTCACCTTGCTGCAGGGTTGCGCGCAATTCGGTTTGCCAACGACCCAGCGCGACACCTCGTTCGGACCGGTGATCGGCCGGGCCGACGACGCCGGGACGCTGAGCTGGAAGGGCGTGCCCTTCGCCCGACCGCCGGTTGGCGCGCTGCGCTGGAAGGCGCCTGCCGACCCGCTCCCGTGGTCCACGCCCAGGCCGGCGACGTCGTTCGCGTCGGCCTGCGTGCAGACCGGGCGCCTCTACAGTCCCGGCGCGAGCGGTGGCTATGACGACACCATCGGCAGCCGCCTCGGCAAGACCGTGGGATCGGAAGACTGCCTCTACCTGAACATCTGGGCTCCCGCCGGACGTTCGGCAACACCGCGCCCGGTGATCGTCTGGATCTACGGCGGCAGCAACATCACCGGCTACACCGCCGACCCGGTCTACGACGGCGCGGCGCTCGCGCGCAGCCAGAACGCGATCGTCGTGTCGGTGCCTTACCGCGTCGGCATCTTCGGCTTCCTGAATGCCGCGGTGCTGAAGAACGGCAATGTCGAAGACGATTCCGGCAACTTCGCACTGCTCGACATCGTCAAGGGCCTCGAGTTCGTGCAGCGCGACATCGCCAACTTCGGCGGCGACGCGACGCGGGTCACCCTGATGGGCGAATCGGCAGGCGCGGTGAACATCTATGCGCTGCTCGCCTCGCCGATGGTCGTCGCGCGACCGAAGCCGCTGTTTCATCGGTTCGTGGCGCTCTCCGGCGGCATTTCGACGGCGGCGACCCTGCCGCCCGGTTCGATCCCGGGCGTCCTGCCGAAGACGGTCTGGGCGGCGCGCGGCGAGGCGTTGTTGCTCCAATCGCTGATCGCGGACGGCCAGGCCAGCGACGAGGCCGGTGCCCGTGCGATCGTCGGCACGCGCGGTCCGCAGGCCGTGTCGGAGTATCTGCGTGCCCTCTCGGCCGATGCGCTACTCGGCACGGTCCGCACCCGCCTCGCACCGCGCGGGATGGCGACGTCGAACCCGATCCCGGACGGCTGGGTGGTCGCACCGGACCCCATCGCGGCGATACGGGCAGGCCGGTACGTCAAGGTCCCGGTGCTCGCCGGCAACACGCGCGACGAGACCAAGCTCTTCCCGCAGTTGCTCGCCATCCGCCCCGATCTCGGCGGTGTCAGCGGCCGGCTGCTCGACGATGCGGCCGTGTTCGCCATCGTGTCGCGTCGCGACGCCGGCACCACGCCCGCGACCACCATCGAGCAATGGATTCCCGCCGCCTACCTGCCGGCCGACAAGCCCGATACGGGTTTCAATGCACGCACCGCGGAGCTCGGCCGGATCTGGTTCGGTGCCGTCCGCACCGATGTGTTGAACGCGCTGCGCTCGCAGCAGCCGAATGTGTGGTTCTACGAATTCGACTGGGACCGCCTGCCCAAACCCTACGACGTGATCTACGGAGCCGCGCATTCCTTCGACCTGCCGTTCGTCTTCGGAAACTTCGGCCCGTCGCTCTACGCGAACATCATGGTCACCCGCGCCAACGAACCCGGTCGGCTGGCGCTCTCCGCGAAGATGATGCAGAGCATCGGGACCTTCGCACGCGACGGCGACCCCAACAACGCGTCGCTCGGCGTGGCCTGGCAACCGTGGCCATCCACCTTGCTCTTCGGCGCCGACGACCAGCGGGCGAACATTCGAGCCCGATAGTGCTGTTGCTCGAGCTCTCGACAAAGCGGCCCGGCGGACCATGAACGATCTTCGCGTGCTGCTGGACGGCTTCACGTTTCTCGAGTGTCCGCGCTGGCACGCCGGGCTGCTCTGGGTGTCCGAAATGCATTCGGACCAGGTGCTTGCGATCAGCGAGGCAGGGCGCTTGGAGGCGGTCGTCCAGTTGCCCGGCCGGCCCGGGGGCTTGGGCTGGCTGCCAGACGGGCGCATGCTGGTCGTCTCGACAGAGCAGCGCCAGATCCTGCGCGTGGATCCGGACGGCGTCCGCGTCCATGCCGACCTCGGCGCCGTCGGCGTCGTCGAGCATCCGCTCAATGACATGACGGTCGGGCCCGATGGCCGCTGCTACGTGGGAGAGTTCGGTGTGGAAGTGCATGCGTGGATGCGCACGAATCGCCCCCGCGTGTCGACCGAAGGTGTCGGCATTCTCGGCACCATCGAGCTTCCCGAAGGCTCGCTTTTCGTGGTCGAAGCAGACGGAAGAATCGGCCAAACGGTGCCGGGCTTCCGATTCCCGAACGGGTCGAACATTTCCGCCGACGGCAGCACCTTCGTGGTGGCCGAGACGCTCGGGCTCAGGCTTTCCATCCTTGAGCTGGCCCTGGGTCGCCTGCGCAGACGCGAGACCTGGGACCTCGGGTTCACGCCCGATGGCATCAGCGAGCGCGATTCGGAAGGATGCATCTGGGTCGCCGACCCGGTCGGCTGCGCCGTGCGCCGCGTGGCACCCGGCGGTCGCACCGTCGACATGATGCGGAACCGACGCCGCGTTTACGCGTGCGCCATGGGCGGAAGCGACGGCAGATCGCTTTTTTTATGCACCTCATCGACCGGCGACCCCCGCGAAACCGTCGAGCGTCGAGACGCGCGCATCGAAGTGGCGACGGTGCAGGTGGGCCTGGCCACCCGGACCGCAGCCGATCAGCCGACAGTGACTACGCGTTCGACCGGCGGATAGTCGAAGCTGCCTTCCAGGTGCGCTTTGCGCGGCTGGTAGAGGCGCAAGGCAAGGTAGAACTCTTCGCCCGCCGGCGCGGGCAGCCAGTTGCTCGCGGGGCCGGGGTCTTCGGCCTGGATGGCGATGGTCAGTCCACCGTCCGCATCGCGACTCAGACCACGCGTGCGATCGCCGATGGAGTGTCGCCCGATTGGATTGCGCGCCAACAGGCAATCCTCGCGCCGGTACAGCGTGATGGACCAGAACGTATCGACCTCGGGCATGCCGGTGCCGGGGAAGCGAAGCACATAGCGATGGGCTCCGCTCAACACTTCTCCCGTCGCGTCGACTTCCGCCATGACGTACATGGCCTCGTCGATACCCAGCGTGCCGATCCAGTTGCGAGCTACGCGCGCCCGTGTGGCGAAGTCGTCCCCAAAATCGGTTCGAACGCTCACCGCCATCGTCCAGCCACCGCCGAGTTCCGCGCGTCCGTCGGCCTGGCGCAGGTCGGCCCAAACTTGAGGCAAGACCGGGTCGAGCCATGTCGCGGCGGGCGGCCATCCAGGCACGGGACGCGGGGCCGGATTGCGAGCCAGCATCGCATCGACGATGCGAACATAGTCTTCCGCTCGCGGCACTTCCGAACGGCGGCCGTCGAACAGCACGTCGAGCCGCGCAGCCGCGGGCGAGCCGTCCTGGCGAAAGATGCCGAATCGGTCCTGCAGCGCATGCACGCGCGCAAGATCCTCGTCGTCATGATCGACGAGGATGCGGCCGATCACCCACACGTCGTTGCCGGGAGCGCTGATGCGATGCGCCCCATCGGGCGCAGGCTCCTGGCAATCCGGTCCGTGGACGAAGAGGCGCTGTTTCGCACCACCCGTGGTGCGCCGGCCTGCGTAGGCCCAGGGGTTCGTCCACGCGTCCAGAAAGCCCAGGACCCAGTACCGGTCGCCCATCTCCGGCACATCGATGATCAAAGGGCCGGCGGACAGGTCGAGCCATGCGTTCGTGAACAGCGTGTCGTTGTTCGGCGTCACGACCTCCGTGTCGGCCGGGGTGGTCAGCTTGCGCGTATGGGTGAAGCGATTGACCCACCGCAGGGTGGAGTCGGGATGATCGCCGGCGAAGCCATTGACCGGGTGTCGGCGAGCGGAGTTCGCAGACCGGATGCGGGCCATTTCGAAGAGCGGCAAAGTTTCGATCA
>JAHJOG010000250.1 GCA_018820395.1 Gammaproteobacteria bacterium
CACAGGCACAGGCACAGGCACAGGCACAGGCACAGGCACAGGCACAGGCACAGGCACAGGCACAGGCACAGGCACAGGCACAGGCACAGGCACGCGCGCAGCCGCAGTCACCGGTCCAGCCTGACTCCCAGGCTCGGAGCCAGGCGCCGCAAGCACGATTCGCTCCGCAATCGCCCGCAGGGTCACAGGCAACCGACACGCCGACGCCGAGCTACGGCGCTCCGCAATATTCGCGCACCGAGCGGATCTCGCCGCAGTCTGCAGCGATCCAGCGTTCGCTCGCCTTGGCGCGCGGCGACGAGGGCGCCCCGCCGGTTACGGCAGGGCCGGGCCCGCAATATGACAGGTCGCGCATGTCGCAGTCGGCGCCTCAGACTGCCGATGGCGGCCCGCCGGTGGTGCCGGGACCGGGGCCGGTTTACGACTCGCGCGCTGCGGCGCGAGGAAACAGCCGTAGCAGCGGCGACTCGGGCCCGCCGATCGCGGTCGGGCCGGGTCCGTTGGTCGACTATTCGACACCGGGCGCGAGCCCCCGATAGGCTGCGGCCTGAACCACGCCGGAGCTAACCGGCGCGTCAGCGGGGGCTGCGAATCTCCGTCTGCATCGTCTTCTCGACCCAGCTCACCAGGCGGCTGACGCTCGCGCCCGGCCCCTGATCGAGCGCGGCGGCCTGCCACAGTTGGTGCCCCGTGCCGCTGATGACTGCGGGCACGCCGAGTTCGTTGGCCAGATCGAGCGCGATGTCCATGTCCTTGAGCATCAATTCCAGCTTGAAGGGGTCGTCGAACTTCCGGTTGAGCACGCGCTGGTGAATGTGCGTCCTGCTGATCCACGATCCGCCGGTGGATGCGTTCAGCACGTCCGTCATGGCAGCCGGGTCGAGCCCGGCTCGCGTGCCGATGGCCAAGCCTTCGGCCGTTGCGCTGAGCGTGATGGCCGTGATCAGATTGTTCAGGCACTTCATCGTGTGGCCGGAGCCCACGTCGCCGAGATGAAAGACGTGCTTGCCCATCAGTTCGAGCAGTGGGCGAACGCGGCCCAGGTCTGCGTCCGACGCGCCCACCATGAAGACCAGCTCCGCCGCGATCGCACCCTGCTCGGCGCCGGACACCGGTGCGTCCACCATCGAGACGCCCTGCTCCTTCAGCCGCGCGGCAGTTTCGCGGGTGAGCCAGGGCTCGGCGGACGACGTGTCCAGCAACAGCGTGCCGCTGGCCAGCCCGTAGGCGAGGCCAGCCTCGCCGAAGACCACGTCGCGCACCACGCGTCCGTTGGGCAGCATGGTGATCACGATGTCGCTGTGCGCGGCGACTTCGTGCGGGGACTGGCAGGCAGTCGCTCCGTCGAGGCCCTCGGCCACTTGCGCTGCCCTGCCGGGCTGCGCATCGTGCAGCCACACCGAATGCCCGGCCCTGGACAGGTGCGACGACATCGGCGCGCCCATCACACCCAGGCCCACGAAGCCGACGCGCGGCCTGCTGAAAGTTTTTTCGCTCATCGAGACTCTCCGAAAGAATAGAAAGGCGCGGCCTCAGGCCACGAGAAGGGGCACCAGCGGGCGAACATCGTCGAGCGTCGTGATGGATTCGAGCGACGCGAGATAGCGCTCCACCCGATCGGCTGCCGGCGGTCGAGGGGCATAGGCCAGGCAGTCGCGAAAGCGCGCCAGATGTTGCGCATCGTCCAGGTCTGCACCCGGAAACCCCGGCGCGATGTCGAGCGACTTCGACAGCACCCGTCCATCCACGGTGGTCACGCGAAGATCGACCGCCGTGTGTCCGCGCGCATCGAGGGCAGGATCGGCGAGGACGTCGATGCGGTCGGCCATGCGCCGAAGCGCCGGGTCGAGCACCTCGGCGGGCACGAAGTGCGACAGGCGCGACGCGCGTCGTATCAGAGCATTGGCAACGCAGTAGGCCGCGCTGAACTGCCCGTCGACACGAGGGTTGGCGCCGGGGTCGAAAGCTTTCCCCACCAGTTTGTGTGCGTAGGGCGGCAGCCGAACTTCGGCACGCTCCACATCGCTCGCTTGCAGGCCGTCACCGGCCATCGCGAGCGCCAGTTCGGTCACGCCTTGCGTCACGCCGCAGCTCGGGTACTTCTTGAACACCACGCGCTGGAGCCGCCATTCGTCACCAAGCCCGGCGCCGATGGCGTCGACGTCGAGCGTGCCGCGCCCGTAGAGGTGCCGATATCCGTAGTGGCCGGAAATGAAGTTGAGCGGCCCCGTCACGCCGAGCCGCGCTAGCTGGGCGCAACGCACGCCGGCCTCCGCCACCCAGCCCTGAATCACTCGCACCGCCAGCGATCCATCGACGTTGCTTTGAAAGCTGCCGCCGCAGCGATTGAACGCGAGCGCGAGCGCATGGTGTGTCTGCTCAGCCGTCAGCCCGAGAATGCGTGACGCCGCCGCCGTGGCAGCGAACACCACGGCGATGCCGGTCGGATCGAAGCCGTCGTATTGCGCCTCGCTCAGGTTGAGCCGCGACGACAACTCGGCGCCTGCCGCGAGCGCGGCCATGAACTCCGAGCCGCTGCAGCCGCCGGCCAGCTCCGCGGCCGCGAGTGCCGCCGGAAACAGCGCCGCGCCGATGTGGGGACCGGGTGCCATCGCGTCGCAGTAGTCGAGCGCCCGACACATCGTGCCGTTGAGCTGCGCGGCCGCGTGCGCCGGAAGCCGATCGCCGAACACGATCACCGTAGCCTGCGGGGCACCGCCGGATTCGACCAGCAGCCCACGCAAGGCATCGATGCCCTCTTCGGCCGCGCCGGCAATGCCCGTGCCGGTGACGGCCAGCATCATCAGGCGCACGATCCGCTGCGCGGTGTCGGGGATGTCGCGGGTTTGAAGCCCGCAGACGAATTGGGCGAGTTGTCTCTCGATCTGCATCGACGATTCTTTCCTGTGGGAGGTCGGAACCATCATGCGGTGTTTTTCGCCACGCGTCACGCGGGCAAGAACGGAGAGCCGCATGCATGCCGCACCCGCGTCGGGCCGGCGGCTCACAGCGCGTCAGCGCGCGTTGCCGGATTTTTGCGAGCCGCGCTGCGCCGGGCGCGCACGCATGACTTCCTTGAGTCGATCGAGTTGAGCCGCGCAGTCGGCATTGCTCGACACCAGGATGAACGGACTGCGCCGCAGCGCGGTGATGGCTTTTTCGGAATCTTCGGGCCGCCTGCCCCTGGCGATCGACGTGGCGCGAACGGCGGCCTGCGAACTGCGAAAGAACTGCTTTTCGAATGCCGGCGTTCCGCATCGCGCCGCGATCACCCGGTCATCGGCTTCGCGCTGCTCCTGCTCACTGGCACTCGGTGCCGTGGCCGACCACGCGGCGCCCGCGGTGCAGGCCAGAAGCCCGGCTGCAAGGCCGAGCTTGACGCGCCGCGCCATTGCATTCGGTGTCGACCGAGAGCGCGTCATCGCTGCGCGGCGCTCCACTTGATGCTGATCGCCAGCGCTTCGCGCAAGCGTTCGCCGTCCGAATGGCGGACCAGTTCGACCAGCCAGCCGAGCGCAACGACGATGGCCAGACCGGCATTGATGTACATCGCGGATTCCATGTCGCTTTCCCCTTCGAAAATCGTGCAGGTCACAGTCTGAGCGACCGCTTGCGCATCGCCATCCCCCACACGATGTAAGCCCGTGAATAATGAGCCAACACGGCGCATTTCGCTCGACGGGCAAGGTCGCTGTCCCATCGAAACATCACTTCCATCACGAGGCCCGTCATGAAGCCGTTTCCCACACATCCCGACGACTGGTACCGCGCCCGGCTGGCCGAGCCTGCGCCACGGCCGCGCATCGTCATCGATACCGATGCCGCGAACGAAATCGACGACCAGTTCGCGCTGACGTGGGCGTTGCAGTCGCCCGATCAACTGGCCATCGAAGCGGTCTATGCCACCCCTTTTTCATTCGCTCACCGGCGCGATCAATTGCCCAAGGCGCCGTACGATGCGCCGCCCTTCAACCCGCCGGACGTCGGCATGCGACGCAGTCTCGACGAGATTCGGCGCGTGTTCGGCCTCCTGGGTGTCGAGCCCGAAGGTAAGGCCTTCGCCGGCAGCGCCGGCTACCTGACATCCCGCACCGAGCCCCGGCCCAGCGATGCGGCGGAGCATCTGATTGCGCTCGCACGCGCTTCGGACGCCGCAGACCCGCTCTACGTGGTGGCACTCGGCTGCGTCACCAACATCGCCAGCGCGCTCATCATGGCGCCCGACATCGTTGATCGCATCGTGGTCGTGTGGACGAGCGCTTTTCCCTCACACGCGCCGCATGTCAATGCGTCCTTCAACCTCGAGCAGGATCTCTTGGCGAGTCAGGTGCTCTTCGACTGCGGCGTGCCGCTGGTCTATCTGCCCGGGTACCACGTCGGCGCGCAACTGCGCCTCTCGCTCGCCGAGGTCGACCGACATGTGCGCGGCAAGGGCGCCATCGGCGACTACCTCCACCAACTATTCACGCACAACCCGCTGTGGGCCATCCTGGACATCGACACGCGTCAGCCGTACTCGTGGGTCATCTGGGATCTCATCTGCATCGCCTGGCTAATCGATCCGTCCTGGGTGCCCTGCGAGCTGGTACGTACGCCTCGGCTTGGCGACGACTTCCGCTGGAACGCGGTCGCGGATCGACCCCTGATGAGGGAAGCCCATGCAGTGCTGCGCGACGACATCTTCAACGACCTCTTTTCCAAGCTGGCCGGAGCGAACATTTCCAAACATATTCGCGAGGTCTAAGGTACTACTCGTCGCCTAAAATTTGCGCAAATTTCGGCAGCGTCCGGGAAGGTGGATCCATGGAAAACCAGACATCTGCGCTCCTAGCCGCAAGGGGCCGAGCCGCCGTGGGCCTTCCCCGGCGCGCATTGCGATCGGTCGGCGGCTCTGCGAAGCCGCTGGTGCGCGGTTCGCTGATGGCCACCCCGCTCACGGTCTGCACCACCGTCACAAACACCGGGCGAGCTGCCTTCGCAGCCGCTGCGCGCCAGCACTGCCGGGTCGGCGCGCACGTCGAACTCCGCGATGCCGGCGACAGCGGCGATGAAGGAGCCATTTCGGTGTGGCTTCGTTGCCCGTCCGTTTTCGGATGGCGAGTCCACTGGAAGCAGATCGGCCACCTCCGTGCAGACCCGGGCGATGGCTGGGCCTCGAAGCTCGAGCGGGGGTCGCTCAAGGTCGAACGCGCGTACGTCAGCGGTTGTGACGTCGACGCTCAACACGCCGCGGCACCGCGAATCTCCCTGCGCATCGAATTCCTGCACGACTGAGCCCAGGAGCCTCGCGTCAGCTCCTGCCGACGAGCACCCCGAGCCGGACCGCGCGCAGCCCACGGCTCATGAACAAGCAGCCGAGGATCGCGAGGGCCGCCACCGCAAAAGGCGCGCCGCGACCCACATGGGCCCCCAGATAGGTCGAGACGCCGGCTCTGCTGATCATTTCGATCATGAGCACGTTCGCCACGAAGATCGCGAAGGTGTTGCGCCCGAGCACTCTCACCACATTCGTGAAAGGATCCGGTTCTCGGGCCGTGCGTGTCGCGGTCCCGTCGCGGCGATCCGCCAGCACGGCCGCCGCCAGGAGGCACAGCGAAGCGACCGTCACGCTCACCGAGAAATACGAGGTCTCAGCCACCGAACGTGACTCGAACGGCGCCAGGCACAAGAGCGCAACAGCCGCCGCGGCCAGCAGCACTGGGTTGCCCTTGAACTGCCCGCGCGCCAGCGCAATGCCGGCAAAGGCGAACGGCAACCAGTAGACGAAAGGCCGATTGCCGATGGCGGCCACCACCCGATTGTCGAAGAGCCAATAGCCTGCCGCCACGTTCAGCAGGCAGCCGCCAAAGATCAACGGCATCGTCGTGCGCTCGGTTGCGATCCGCCGCAGCAGCGGAAAAAGCACCACCAGTTGCAGCAGGATCACGAAGTAATACTGCCCCGCCCAGCCGAAGCCGCCGAACCATCCGCCGACGATCGTGTGAAGCGACGCCGTGCGCCAATGAGACGATTCGAACATCCAGATGTAGAAGATCGTCCACGCCAGGTAAGGCACGGCAAGTTCGATCCCGCGATGCCACAGATAGGCGCGCTGCTCTGGCACCTCTCTGCGTGCCATCGACTTTTCGGCATAGAACGCCCAGAGGCCGATGAACGCGGGCACGCAGAATCGATAGACATCGCTCAGCGGGACGCTGGAATGAATGAGCACCACGCCGACGATCGCGGCAGCCTTAAGGAAATCGGCGCGTAGGTCTCTGGACACGGGCTGCCGCTGCGGGGCACTCATCTTCCCATCGCCGCAATTGGCTGGCGGATTCATACTCCACGTATAGCGGCCGCCAACGGTAACCGTGTCAGCCTGGACGCACCGAAACTGTCCGGTTTCAGAGCTTCGGGAGCCTAGCCCACGGGCCCACGCCCCGTGGGACAGTGCATATTCTTGGGAAGAGCGCCACGCACGTACTGCAACTCTTCGTCTTGGGTCGCTCGTCGGACTGCAACCAGACGCGCACGATCGCCGTACAGGTCGCGCAGCGTGGCCGTCATCGATGCGGGCACATCGTCGTCCGTCCGAAAAGACTTGAACCAGCGACGCGCCCGGCCGTCGTAGCGGAAATCCACGACCCAGACCTGAGATGTCTTGAAGAACTCAGCCATTGCGGTGTCCTACCGTGCGGCACGTTAGATGCTTCGTTGGTGACAAGGCAGCAGCCACGCGAGCTGCCAGTTGCCCGGAACTGGCGACCATGGTGGTAGGACGTACAAGATTCGAACTTGTGACCAACGGATTAAAAGGCAGATTTCGGATTGTCCAAGAGGCTCCAAGGTGTCACGATTCAGCGAACGTAAATCTCTCAATATCAACGACTTATCGGAGTTATTAGTCCGTTGATGTAGAATGATGTCCAGTTAAAGCCAAGCTTGGATCGTGACATGGATCGTGACAACTCGACGCAGAGTGCGGTCAGGCGCAGCGCCCCCAAGCCCTTGACGGCCACCGCCATCGCCAATCTACGAGCCGGGAAAACGCTCGCTGACGGTGCGGTCAGGCCGGGCGCCGGGAGCCTCAAGATTCGGAAGCGCCAGACCACTGGCGGCGTGGTGTGTGAATGGCTTTTTGAATACCGACGTGACGGCAAGCCGGTGCGGCAATCTATCGGCCGCTACAGTGCCTCAGCGGCCGAAGGCTGTCTCACCCAGGCGCAGGCGCGGGAGCGCGCGGCGCAATTGCAGGCGATGGTTCGTAAGGGCGAAGATCCAGCAGCCCAGCGTACGGTGGAGCGGCACGAAATCAAAGTGGCGCAGGCTGCGGCAGTCGCCAAAATGCGCGAGGCCCAGGACAAGACGCTTGCCGCGATGCTGCGGGCATACGTCGCCGGGCTCCGCAGCCGAGACAAGCATGGCTCTGCTTACGACGCTGCGAACATGTTCACCAACCACGTCGAGCGCGCCTTCCCCGACTTGGCGGAGCTACCAGCGGCCAGCATCCGGCCCGAGCATGTGACGCGCATTCTGTCGCGCCTCGTCGGCCCGGATGTCGAGGACAAGAAGGGCCGCACCGCGTTAAAGCTACGCTCCTGCATGGCGGCGGCTTTCAAGCAGGCGCTTGGCGCCAGCACCGACCCAATGGCCCCAGCGAGTGCGGCGGGCTTCGGCCTGACCAGCAACCCGGCCGCCGCCGTGCCGGCAACGACGATGGCGGCGAAGTTCAACCGTGCTGGCGAGCGCGTCCTGTCGGTCGATGAGTTGCGCCGCTACATGGCCCACGTCGACGCCCTGCCCTCCTCCTTTCAACGTCTGGCACTGCGGCTTCAGCTTGCCACGGGCGGCCAGCGTATCCGGCAACTCCTGCGCCTGACCAGGGATGACATCGGGGCCAAGTCGCTGATGCTCTACGACCCGAAGGGCAAGCGGCAAGAGGCACGCCGGCACGAGTTGCCGCTCATCGCCGAGGCAGCTGAGCTGGTCGATGCTGTGATTAATCTGAGCCAGGCAGACGACGAGAACGAATCCCCCATCCTGTTCAGCGCCCGCGGCGCGCCGATGGCGGCTGAAACGTTGTCGGCAGCCGTGCATGAAATCAGCGCCGCAATGGTGCACTCAGGCGAAGCCGCAGGCACATTCCGCGGCGGCGACATCCGGCGCACCGTAGAGACCATGCTCGGAGAGCGGCTAGGGATCGACAAGGACACGCGGGCACAGCTTTTAAGTCATGGCCTTAGCGGCGTACAGGACCGGCACTATGACCGGGGCGCCTATTTGGAAACCAAAACGGCGGCGCTTCGAAAGTGGAACGACTTCCTATCCGACCTGTGCATTGGGCACCCCGAGGAATCTGGCAAGGTGGTGTCGATACGGCGCTCAGCTTGAAATACCGCGAAGCCTGCGGCGCGGAACGACCGGGGCATTAAGGCGGGCGGCCAATGTAGAGAAGCACCAAGGCCGCCCTGACCGCCACAACTGAAGGGACCAGCCATGTCGGCTAACAGCAATCGTCCCACCAGCGCCCATCTCGAAACCGTGTCTGAGGTGCAATTCCTGCTGCGCGGCATCGTCGCCACTTTGGGCCGCGCAGACGCCGGTCAGCAGGAGTTCGACGCGGCTCGCCTGGCAGTAGCACGGCTGGATGATGTCACGGCCTGCATCGATACCGTCTGACGGGGAAGGCACTCAGAGGGCGGCTTCAAGGCCGCCCTTTTCACAGCCCGAGCGTGGTCTGAGAAAAACGTCCAGTACGCGCCAGGAGAGGCCCTACAGTGCTCTTTCAAGGGCGCGCATACCGACCGCCGAAGATACAAGGAACGCTCAATGGAACTACGAATTACCGCCAAATTGCTTAGCAATGAGGCATTCCAAAAACTTCAGTCTGGAGTAATTCGTGGCAGCCATCAAGGCATCCTCGCGCGTCAGCGCGCTCTCATCTCATCGGGTTAAATCCGCCGCAACACAGACGCTCGACGCGAGCCGGCCGGTCGTTAAGCGCCAACCTATCGAGGTGGCGCGCAATCCGTCAGCCCTGCTCAAGGCATCAACAATCATCGCGTTGATGGGGGTGAGCCGCTCTCACTTCTACGCGCTCGTTGCTGCCGGCAGATTTCCGAAAGCATCAGTTCGCCTGTCGGCTAAATGCGTCCGCTGGCGAGCGGGTAACGTGACCGCCTGGCTTGACGCCCAGGGAGCCGCGTGATGACCGCGCCGAAAGCCGAGCGCAGCGGGAAGCCGCGTGCCATGCCCGCAATCAATATCGGTTGCTGGCCTGTCGCCCCATACGAGCAGCGGGCAGTTGAGGCACTGCTTGAAGGCCCGAAGATGCGCCACGACCTCGACTCCATCGTCGGCTGCGAGAACTCGCCCGACGTGATCATGCGTGCCAGCCGCGAGTTCGGTTTCAGGATCGAGTGCGAGAGAGTCCGCATGCTGAACCGTGATCGCCGCCCGTGCTTTCCCGGCCGCTACTACCTCACGCCCGAGCAGCGAGACCGCGCGCTGTTGCTGCGGCGCGAAGCCCTGGCGGCGCGAAAGCTGCCTGAGGCCACGATGCCCAGTGCCACGGCGCCGAAACGCCCCAGCGGGCCGCAACGCAAGCGGAAGGGGTGGAAATGACGGTAGCTGATGGTCTCCACGCCGGCCATCTTCAGCCCACGCGCACGACGTTCATGTCTAGACGCGGGCTGAAATACAAGACCGGCGGCAAGTTCGCGCATGTGAACCGCTCGATCGTCAAGGCGGCAGCGGGCCACAACACGCGCGAGAGCATCAAGGACTTCGATGCCTATCCCCACATCGATTGCACGCGCACGCACTTGAACGAGTACCTTATCGGGCCGCGCAGCGCGGTAGGGATCGCGGAGGCCGTCGATGAGTTGATCCGGGAAACGGGGCACAACCCCGACACGTACCGACTGGATGGGGTGCGTGTGATGGAGGTTCTTTGCAGCCTGCCGCCCACCTTTGAGGGCGACCAAGGCGCCTACTTCCGGGATTGTGTGAGTTGGGCCGGAAGTCGATATGGAGGGCATGACAACATCGTGAGCGCCATCGCGCATCACGACGAAGGAGCACCGCACGTCCACATCCTTCTGGTGCCACGGATGGACGGGAACATGCGCGGTGGAAAGTTCGCCGACACCAGGCGCAACGCGCTGATTGCCGACCAAGCCGACTTCCGCGCCGTTGTGGCAGGGCCGCATGGTCTGTGTCTGCCAGCCCAGGCGATGGCCGATGAAGAGCGGCGAGCCCTCGCGGCGCGGGTGGTGGCTGTCATGATGCGCGAGGCCGACCCGGCGACCAAGAGCCGGGGATGGGCCTGGATTCGCCAAGCCATCGAGGCCGACCCTGAGGGCGCGGCAGCGTACTTCGGCGAAGAGGGCGAGAAGTCCTATGACTTCGATTCCCGAAAAATGGGCGAAGTCATATCCTGTGGACTTCTCTCTCCGCTGCCTACTTTTTCAGCAGCTCCATCCGGGGTGCCGGAGAGGGTAGAGCGATGAAAGCGACCGACGCATTCCTGCTGCTAGACGCTGCCGGCCTGACCGTCCGCGCTCAAGGTGGCCGCCTTGTGGTGGAGCCGACCACGCTGCTGCGTCACGAGCTGCGCACCCTCGCATGGGACCATCGTGCTGCCCTGCTGGCATTGGCCCGCGATGCCGAGGACCGCGCGGCTCTGGTCGTAAAGACCGCAAGGCGCCATGCCAGCGAGGTCCAGCGCCTGCACCCAGAGGATCGATCATGACCGCATGGTTGCGCGGCCTGCTGCGCGACAACGCAGAGATGATTGCCCAGGTTTCGGCCGGGTCAACGCCAGGCCGCACTCAACTTCTCGATGTCGTTGACAGTGAGGCCGCCAAATTGGTGGCCGAGCCCCACGCCATCCGCCGCCATCCCTTCAGCAATCTTGAACGCCGACCGGAGTACACCGTTCGACAAGGAGAACCGACGTGATTAGAGACAGGCTCGATCCCAATGTCAGAACCGCTGCCAATCGAATGGCCTCAGACCTTGCGCGACCCGCGACGACCGCACTCGCACTGCGATTGCGCGCGCGAGCCAAACAGTTGGCTAATGAGGGGATGCAGCCTGATGAAATCATCGAGGCGATTTCTCGGGAGGCCCAGAACGTCCGGGTTCGCGTCTTGGCCAACGGGTCCACTGACACTCACACGGAAACCCCCCCTATACAGGTGCGTGCGGGCGGGCGCGAGACCAAATTTTAGCGGTAGACCCTGAGGACCCAATTCGCTAAAGCGCGAGGCGGTATCGCTTGCCTGTGCTCGCACCACGCTTGCCCATATGCCCCCCAAGCCCATGCCTAGCTCGCAGCGGACCGGCGACCCCTCACTGTCTGTGACATACAACTGCCGGTCGCGTTGATGGCGTCGCCAGCAGATCCACTCGCAAAGCCGATTGCGGGCCTCTTGGGACGCCCTCAGAACCTGGCGCCACACCTGAGGTCAGTCTTTTGGCTGTCCAAGTTCGGCTGCCTGTATGCCCCGCTCATAGGATCATTCGCACTTTTGTCGAAGCCACCCGAAAGCGATAGTACAGGGCATCGCTAACAGTTGGGCAATCAATACCCGTTCCTGCTGGAAGACCAATGATCGAGACGGGTTTATGGGATTGGGATGCTGCGCTCTATGGCAATCAGCTAGGCGGCGACAGCCGCATATCGTCAGAACAGCTTCAACTCTCGGCGATATTCCTGGCGCAGCCCTTCTGCCCCGTACTTAGCAACCTCGTGATTGAGGTGTGATGGGACGAGCGCGCCGTCGCTCATTTCCTCGACCTGGAGGAACTTAAGTACGATGTTTGCGATAACACCGGCTGTCAAAATTTCGTTCCTGCGCTGCGCGGCGTCTTGGAACGCTGTGGCGACCGTTTGGTAGACCTCTAGGATGCGCCTGTCTGAAGTCTTTTCTGTAGGCGCGAGTCCACCGCCGGAGGCAGCTGCGATGCGACGGTAGCCGTCGACGATCAGCCGGCTCGCCAAACCCTGCGCGTGCTCCAAAACATTGCTCGGCTGCGCACTCGCAGATTTCGCCGAATGCCTGGGCCCGAGCCCAAACGCAGGCTGGGCATGGCGGTAGCCATTTGAGGGAGGCGTTCTGCTGACGCGTGCGCCCTTAAAGCGCAGGCGAATCAATAGGATTCGAAGACCAATGGTGATCACGAGCGCCCCGAATGCAAGCTGCGCTTCATGACCGCCCACCATCTTTCCGTATAAGTCGCTCCAGGATTCGATCCAGTTCGCGGTCGACCTCGGCATGAGCGTCGTCGGCGCCGCCTCCGGTGCGGCCGTCGGAATTTCGACTGCGACCGTTGCTGCTTGATTCACTTTGATGGACTGGTCCTGCGCACTTTTTCCTGAGGACGTCGGGGGCGCACGGGTCGGCTTGGGAGTCGACAGTTCCATGTGGTGGTTCACTACGACATCCTTCGCTGAAACACCTGTAATTGCCGTGTCCGGCGATGTCGTTTGCTTGCCTCCGCAAGGCTGCCACTTCTTCTCAAAGCCGTACTGCCGGTCGTTTCCCCAGCACCAGCCAGCGAGTGCCACGCGCGCGCCCAAAGCATCCCTTTGGTCGCACGCCATCATGGTGGCTGGATCGTCCCCTGATCCGCCGCGGCATCGTTCGTTTAGGACATCCACTTGACTTATCAACGTCTGAACGGTCCTAGGCGGCGTGGCTGCCCAAGTGAACGACATTCCAGCGATCGTGGCCGCTAACAGCGCCGTGAGTGAAAGACATCGCGCTGCGCTATTGGTCATTTCCTTCTTGGGCTTATTCACAGTTGGCCACTGGGCGCGGCCAAATGTTGGGTTGCTCATCGCAAGTTTAATTGACTGGGCATTTTTGAAAGGGTCTAGCCGCGAAGGCAATCCACATATCCGTGCCGAATGTCCGATTCGTACAGATCCGGATGTGCGTTGACCTCGAGGAGGCTTGAGCTCTCCGCCTGCCTCGTCTGCTTGGCCGACCGGCCGACCTACAGGGGCCAGTAGTAAATCGGTCGTACGGCCTGCGGCGATATCCGCCGCGATCGCTTTATGCAGCGCCGGACCAGTTTGGTCGCAGTGCAAGCAGCTAAAAATGCTCGGACGGGGGCGTTGCCGGTTGAGTTCATTGCCGAACAGGTGAGCTTGGCAGCAACCGAAAGTCAACGGCGATTGACTGCCTGGCGCGGTCACTCAGGCTTGAGCTAATAAGGTCTCCGCTGCTCTCACCGTTGCCGGAGAAGTCAAAACGACGCGCACGCGCATCCGTGCTTGGCCAAAGAATCGAGCAATGGCTGGAAGCCCTGTCGCGTCGAGCATCCACCTCCGTGGAGGGCCAAAACTTTCGCGACGCCGTCAGGTCCGATTCGATTGACGGAACCGTAAAGCATGGCGCCTCGAAATGGAACCTGGAATTCGGCAGTATCAGTCACAGGGTCTAGCTTTAGTTCGGATCGAGCCTGAATGTCGGGTCTTGGCCGTTGCCGGCCGGCCTGCCGCATCTGCCCTGGCCGGCCGCAACTGATTCGGGCCTGGCGCTCACACCGGTGCCATGCGGCGTACCGGCTATGCACTACCTCGGTCCTGCAGAGTGGCGGCTCTGGCCTTTGGTGACTTCAGTTGGTACGGTCGGCCCGTTGACGGCACAAAGGCTCCCTTTACCTCGAGCCACCCATAGGCGTCTTCGGGGTACAGCGAGGACCAAGAGACCGTCTCGGGCATATTCAGCTTTGGACCGGTGCGCGAGACAAAGAGCTGCTCGATCTGCCCAGTACGGCCGATCAACTTCTCGCAAACCCACACCTTTGAGAGACGCGGATCCAATGTCGTGGCGACTCGGCAAACCTTGTCTTGAGTGGACTCCTTGTAGGCGAACTCACTTGTGTATCTGTGCAGCGCGATGTCGGCGTCGGCGAAGTGCGCTAACTCTGAGGCTAGCTCACAGATGAGGTGAGCATTCATGGCAAGACCGTTTGCACGCCCGATGCGGAACTGAGCCCTATAGCCAGTTGTGGCGTTGAAGAACCAATCAAAGAGCGACTTTTCGAGCTGAAACTGAACCACGCCACGGAGGTCGTTCGAGTCACGGCCGGATTCATCCAGCCCAAATCTCGCGCTGCTGCTCTCGAGTGCTACGCGGAGAGCGTTGCGGACCGATCCAACTAGCCCTTGCCAAGGCGGAGCCTGCCTCAGATGCTTAGCTCGCTCGGGATCAGGCGCGTCAAACTCACTTAGCGTCCAAAGAATCGACATCCGCTCTCCGCGACTATGGCGCACCAACGGTGAAGCTCAGCAGCACCCGCAGGCGAACACTGGGAAGTCCTTTAGATCGGTTTGTGACGCTGCCATCGTGCGCTCCCTGGCAGATTCTGACTCATCGCCGATTGACCGGTCATGGCCGAATGCTGCCACAGGAGTGACGGCCCGTCAGGGCCTAAGCGGAAAAGTACGGTGTTCGTGGAAACGGACCTTCGTCGGGCTCGGTCTCGATTCGGCAGCACTGAATACGAACCGCCTCGCCTGCCGAACGGTTGCCAATGGCTGTCATTCTTCGGCTGGGGGGGGCCCTGACAATTACGAGCACCATCCCCATGATGGGGATGATGCGCCCCCATAGACGATCACGAAGCGCTTGTCGCGGGCCCGACCTGTCCTAAAGCACGCGCAACAATCAAAGCAAGGAAGGCTGCAAGCCACGCGTAATAGCCAGGCAGACTTAGTAACCCTTGCAACTTTGCTTCAGGGCTTAACGAATAAAGTCCCACGTACATGTTCAACAAGAAGGCGATGCCGAGCGTTGTGTGCGAAGGCTTCCCCGTATGCCTATCAGAATCGATGACATAAATGAACTCGCGGAGGATGAGAACGTTGGAACACAAGCTGAGGATGTGCAGAGGGAAGAACAGCGAAAACGGGATTAGGAGGGCACCTATTGCGGAGCGAATTAGAAGCTCGTAACCTCTCATGGACGCTCCGGAAAGCGTTGGCACAGTTGGCAACACTAGGCTCACAAGCCAAAAAATCAGTGCAGCGATTTGCCATCGTTTGTTCATATTGCTCTCAACATTAGCATTCCAGACGCTACGTTTCGGCAAGCTCGGTCTTCGTATGCTCAGAAAAGCCACACCCGGTCAGCCAGAGCGCGCAACCTAGCTAACTTCTGCATCTTCACAGTCTCGCCGAAAGGTCAGCCTTTTTGATATAGACCAACACAACCCTTGTTGGACAAACTGTGACGTCGTGGCGAACTTCCGCTTTTGGCCGGATTCTGTCAGGGACGTAGCCGTCGCTGCAACCACGGCCAGTTGTTTCACGCGCATGCTCCTCCTTCGGGTTTATATGAAGATGAACCGATAAGCCTATGCCGGGTCAGCGTCCCTATCCCAGAGAATGTGAGCGCCCTGACCTTGTCGGCAAAGCTGAATAAGCTTCAATTTCGGCTTTGGTAAGCGAAGTGCTGCGGCGCGCAAATTTTTTTCATAGTCGGGCTTTGGGAGCAGCGCACCAATTTCTCTTCCGATGCGAGTGAAATTGATGTGTATCCACTGGGACCTGTGATTTTTTTCAAACATGACCGTTACGAAAAAGTCCTCAGCAGCGAACGGAGTCCAGGCTGCAAAGTTCTCATAGACAGGCTTGAAATCGGGAGGGTATTGAGCGGTTGTGTCAGCGGCCATGAATCCCGCCTCAACGAGTCGCTTCCAGACGGAATAGCCCTCGCCCAATTGCCAAAATGGCCCGTGATCGACCGCACCGCCGACGCTATACGACCAAGCCGTCAGAAAATCTTCCGCGGTCTTCTGGTCAAGTTCGCTAACGGCGCGGAGGGTAGCGAGCCCAAATGCCCCCGGTCGGACGATTTGGCCTGCAAGGATGCGTCCGAACATGTCCCGCATCCGGTCCGACGACGCATCGTCCGCAAATCGGAGGAAAGTGTTCAGCCAATCGGCGTCCGGATCTGCTGCTGCCTCGCCTTCATTGGTCGCTGCGGTCTGCTGAAGGTGATCCGCCGCGCTGTTTGCGACTGCTATCCGGTTCTGCACCTTCCGAAGCTGAGTCGGTAGGTAAATTGCCGCAGCCGCCTCCAACACCGCAGGGTCACCGGCAGCTTTTTCGGCAACAACCTGCGAGATTCGAGCTGCGGTCAGCGACCGGGCCGAAGTTACGTCCTCGATTTGTTGCGTGACCTGCTTCAATTTTGCAATCGGCACCCCTGCAAGACCGCCGAACAGATCCGCAAGGACCTTCATGAAAGACTTGCGAATGGGCTCTGGCACGCCAGTCAGTGCACTGGTCACAATTCCCAAGCCTGACGACTCCTCCACATCGCTCATCGTTCACCTCGCGTTGTTCTGGCAAGAATGTACTCCGACGCTCGGCCAGTTGCTGCGCACTCGACCGCGTCGCTCTAGTCTGGTCAACTGATCGCATAGGCGACGCTCCCCTGACCAGATTTTCTACAGCGCGATTTTCTTCTCCAATCTGCACGGTCTTGCCGGCGAGGCTCGACGACGGGCTCTCCTTGAAGCGCGCTTATCCCTACGTATACAGACTCAATTGAGAAACTGGGGCAAGCCAAAGTCATCGACTGGCGGTCTCGCAAGGGGCAGACCGTCTAGCGCGCGGAAGCTGATCGTGTGCAAGGTGAAGTCCCTGTTCCACCGCGACACTTGGCGATAGAGTCTTCCATCATCGAATCGCCGAACTCCCGGCGGCAGCGGCGGCCCGATGAACGGATCGCCCTTGCGCAGTTGGGCGGCGAGCCAGCGCAGAAGGTTCATGGCTGTTCGTCCACCTTTGGAAAGCCATTTGGCGTCGGGCGCCAGCGGCTCCAACTTATCGATCACCATCTCTTCGTCCCCCTCCAGATTGCGCTCCTCGAGCACGCCAAGCGCCGCCGCCTTGCGAGCCTTGAACCGTTCAATGTCTCGGCGCAGCATTTCCCGCTGCTTGTCCTCTGACAACTCCTCCAGGGTCTTCAATAGCGAATCGCTCACGTCGAACACTTCAATTTCTTGCAGTTTCTTCATAGCTAATCCTAGCCATGATCATGCCGCGAACGGAACTGAGCGTCTATCGATGGCAGCGCCCCCCATCAGCGAAGCATCACAAGCTCGGGCAGGGCCGTGGCTCCGGCCCACACGATGGCGTTTTGTTGGTGGCGCCGGCCCAGTTCGGCAGCCCAATCACTATCGATCCCGAAGACCACGATGCTGGCCTCGCTGGGCCATTGGCTGGCAGGGTTGCCGTCGCGCCCGGTGCCGGGCAGCGCGACCGGTCCCAGCGCCTGCACGTCGGCGCGCAGAAGCTCCATGGCACGCTCGTTCTGCTCATTAGCGACCACTGCTCCAAGCGGGCTGCAGGCGGTCAGTAAGGCCATGGAGGCGGCGCAGTGCTCGCGGTAGAGCGCGGACAGCTCCGGCGACGGCAAGCCGATGCGCAGCGCCAGCACGGGTCTGCCTGGCGCCTCGATGCAGCAGCGCGCGTCCAGGTAGGTGGCGGGGGTCTGGGGTGGCACCAGCGAGTTGTCGGGGGCTGTCGTACGCGGATTGTTGCCCGAGTGCGGCAACTTCGTCGCGGACTCACTCAAGTGAACGTGACATGGAACGTGACAAGACGGACCAAATACTAAATATGGTTAGCCGTCACTTACCGGCTAACCCTTGTCATTGTTGGTAGGACGTACAAGATTCGAACTTGTGACCAACGGATTAAAAGTCCGCTGCTCTACCAACTGAGCTAACGTCCCACACTCTCAAAACGACTATCGCATTGCCGAACGTTGCATCCGGCAAAGCCAATGATTATAGCGTCGCGTCCTGCGCGATTCGGTCCAATGCCCAGCCTGCTGCACATTGGCCGAAGGTGGCCGTGACGGCGACGACGGAGCCGTAGCCGTGGCAGTTGAGCGTGCCGTCACCTTGGCTGGCGTCGACGGCACAGGACGCATCAGGCGGAGCGACGCTTTCTCTGCTGAAGACGCACGAGATGCCGATCTTGCGGCCTTCGCGCGGCGCTCCGTGTTCCTTGCGCAGGCGCTGTCGCAGCTGTGCGAGCAAGGGGTCGTGCGTCACGAGCGCGAGGTCATCAACGTCGACCTTGTGCGCAAGCCGCTTGCCGCCCGCGGCGCCCACCGTGATGAAGCCGCGCCCTGATTCGCGGGCCCACGACGCCATGGCGAGCTTGGCGCGCACCTGGTCGCAGGCGTCGACCACGATGGACGCCCGGCCTTGGGTGCGCTCTGCCATCTCGAGCAGGGTGAGCCAGTTGTCTGCCTCGACGAATTCGTCGACGGCGAGCACCGTGCACCCCGGGTGAATGTGGCCGATGCGCTCGCGCATGGCTTCGACCTTGGCTTGCCCGACGGTCTGGTCGAGCGCATGGATCTGGCGATTGATGTTCGACTCGGCGATGTGATCGAGGTCGATCAGCGTGAGCTTGCCGACGCCGCTGCGCGCCAAGGCTTCGACGGTCCACGAGCCGACGCCGCCGATGCCGACCACGACGACGTGAGCCTGACGAATCCGGGCAGCGCCCGGCACGCCGTAAAGCCGCTCGAGCCCGCCGAATCGGCGGGCAAGATCGACGGTTGGTTTCGTGGACAAAGCCGGATCGGCGGCGACAGGCAACGCGCTCATTGGCGTGCTCCGGCGCGCCGCGCGTCAGCGCAGACGAGACAGGCGCTCGCGCCCGGCCTGTGCGGCTTCGGAGTCGGGGTAGTTCTTGGTCAGGTCTTCGAGCGTGCGGCGTGCAGCGCGAATGTCCTTGAGCTCGATCTGGCAGTTGGCAATCGACAAGACGGCCTCAGGCGCCTTTTCGTGCTGGGGCGACAGCGACAGCATCGACCTGAAGTTGGCAATGGCCTCGTTGTAGTTGCGCGTGGCGTACTGCGCGTTGCCGAGCCAGAACAGCGCGGACGCGTTGTAGCCGCTCTGCGGATACCGTTTGACGAAATCTGCGAACGCGGTCTGTGCCTGGGCGAACTGTCCGGCGCGGAAGATGCCCAAGGCAGCGTCGAAGTCGGCCTTCTCGCGCGGCGCAGCCGTGAATTCGCGACCATCGAGCTCCACCTTGGCGGGTTCATTTTTGCTCAAGCGGTCATTGATTTCCTGCTGCTTCTGCTGCAGTTCAGTCACGGTGCGGGTGAGCTGCTCGTTCTGGCCCGTCATGCGCTGCATGTCGGTGCGCATTTGCTCGATCTGGGTCTGCAGGTCGAGCAGACTGCGCCGCAACTGGGCGTTTTCGTCGCTCTGCCGCTGTTCGGATTGCGACCGCAGGGACTCGACGCGCTGGCGCAGATCGAGAATGGCGCGGCGCGCCTCGTCATCCTCGAAAAGGGCAGCGTGCGAGGCCAGCGAGGCGCACAGAAGCGCGGCGGCGGCTGCCGCACTGCGCAAGGAAGCGCCTCGCATCATCATCGACGGTAGGAGATCTCGGCGCGGCGGTTTTGCGCCCAGACGCTTTCACCCGAACCTTCGACGGCGGGCTTTTCCTTGCCGAAGCTCACCGCTTCGACCTGGGCGTCATTCACGCCGAGCAGGGTCAGCGCGCGACGAACGGCCTCGGCACGCTTCTGGCCGAGGGCCAGGTTGTACTCACGGCCGCCGCGCTCGTCGGTATTGCCTTCGATCATCACGCGGCGCTGCGGGTTGGCCTTGAGAAAACGCGCATGGCCATCGACGAGCGATTGGAATTCCGGCTTGATGGTGTAGCTGTCGTAGTCGAAGTAGATGATCCGTGCGACGCCGACCGGACCTTGCGCGGTCTGCGCATTCGGGTCGATGGTGACTGGCGCCACGCCGCTGGCCGCCCCGCCGGAACCCGCTCCGCCACTGGTGCTGCCATCGACCACGGGAGCATCGTTCAGCTTGGTGCCGGACGAGCATCCGGCGATCAACGCCACGATGGCCAGCGAATAAATCGTACGTTTCAACATCTTCTAACTCCTCAATAAAATCATTGCTTTTGAAACGGACCCCAGTCCGGTTCCCGAATATCCCCCGCCTGTCCCGCCAGCCGCGCCTTGATCTTTCCGTCGAGGGTCGTGGTCATCAAGGCCTCCCGGCCCTGAAGTTTGGTGGCGTAAACAATCAACTTGCTGTTGGGCGCAAAACTCGGATTCTCGTCCGCCGATGTGTCAGTGATGGCGGTGGCATTGCCCGTCGCCATTTCCATGACATAAAGTTTGAAGGCACCGCCCACACGCGAGATGTAGGCCAGCCACCGACCATCGGCGCTGATCGACGGCGAAATGTTGTAGGACCCGTTGAAGGTCACGCGCGTCGGATTGCCGCCGGAGGCGCTCATCTTGTAGATCTGCGGCGAGCCTCCGCGATCGCTCACGAAGTAAATGGTGCTGCCGTCGGTCGAATACACCGGCTCGGTGTCGATGCTGTTGCTTTGCGTGAGCCGGGTAGGCTCGCCGCCGGATGAAGAGATGGTGTAGAGCTGCGATCCGCCGTCCCGGCTGAGCGTGACCGCGAGCGTGCGGCCATCGGGCGCCCACGCCGGCGCGCTGTTGGAGCCGCGGAAGTTGGCGACCAGCCGGCGCTGCCCGCTCGATACGTTGTGCACGTACACCACGGGCTTGCGCGACTCGAAGGACACGTAGGCCAGCTGGCTGCCGTTCGACGACCAGACCGGCGAAATGATGGGTTCGGGGCTCGCGAGCGCCGCCTGCGCGTTCTCTCCGTCGGCGTCTGCCACCCAGAGGTTGTACCGGTTGCCGGTCTTGGTGACGTAGGCGATGCGAGTAGAGAAGATGCCTTTTTCGCCGGTGAGTTTTTCGTAGACGAAGTCGGCAATGCGGTGGGAGGCAAGGCGAAGATCGCCCTGTGGCACCGTGTAGCTCTGACCACCGAGGTCTTGCCCGCGCACCACGTCCCAGAGCCGGGCCCGCACGTCGTAGCGGCCGTCGCCCTGGCGGGTGACGCTGCCGACCACCAGGGAATCGGCCGTGCGCTGGCGCCAGAGGCTCAGGTCGGGCCGGGAACTTTCATCGAGCGACTGCCCGCTGGCATCGACGCCGCGGAACTGGCCGCTGCGCTCGAGGTCGGCCTGGATGATGGCCGAGATTTTTTGCGGCGACGAGTCTTCCCCCCTGAACGGCGCCAGCGCGATCGGCAACTGCGTCAACCCGACGCCCGACACCTCGACCCGGAACTGGGCGAGCGCAGGAACGAAGGGGGAGGCGGCCATGGCCGCGATCAGCGTGCGGCGAGCAGAAAACGAGGACGAGGGGGTCGGGAAAAGATCTTGCAACGGCTTTCTCATGCACTTCGGACGGGATTCAGCGCAATTAGTTTCTTGTCGCGGAAGGAAGAGACCACATGGTACACACTGCGAACCCGTCAACGTCACAAAACGTGTATGTGCCGGCCCGGTCCTACAGCAACGAGAGGCTGCGGGGCCCGCCCGTAGAATGCGCCGCCATGCAGCCTTCCCCTGCCGCCGAGACGGCGCGCCCTCCCTTGCAGCGCCGCCTGGCGCGCCTCATGAAGTGGTTTGCCGGCTCGCGGCGGTGGTGGATCATCGGCATCGTCGCCGCGCTGGTGGCGGCGACCACCGAGCCGCTGATGCCCGCGCTCGTCAAGCCACTGCTCGATCGCGGTTTCACACGCGGCGCGCTGGCGCTGTGGACCGTGCCGGTGGCGATCATCTCGCTCTTTGCCGTCCGCGGCCTGGCTCAGTTCATCTCGCAGTACGCGCTTGCGCGCATCACCAACGAAGGCATGCAGCGGCTGCGCCGCGTGCTCTTCGAACGGCTGCTGGTCGCCGAGCTCGCCCTCTTCTCCCGCCAGTCAGCCAGCGCCCTGTCGAACACCGTCGTTTACGAAGTGCAGACCGGCGCGATGCTCCTGGTGCAGGCGCTGCTCAGCCTGTCGCGCGACGGCTTCACCCTGGTCGCATTGCTCGCCTATCTGCTCTATCTCAACTGGAAGCTGACGCTGATCATCGGGCTCATGGCGCCGGGCGTGGCCTGGATCATGAAGACGCTTTCACGGCGGCTCTATCACCTCACCCGTCTCGGCCAGCAGGCCACGGACGACCTTGCCTACGTGGTCGAGGAGAACGTGCTCGCGCATCGCATGGTCCGCCTGCACAACGCGCAGGCCGGCCAGGCCGACCGCTTCGAGCGGTTGAGCCACAGCCTCAATCGGCTGGCGGTCAAGTCGACCATCGCGTCGGCCGCGATGACTCCGCTTACCCAGATGCTGGCCGCGGTGGCGCTGTCGGTGGTGGTGATGATCGCGCTCTGGCAAAGCGGCGACCAGGGGCTGACGGTGGGCGGATTCGTGGCCTACATCGCTGCGATGCTGATGCTCATCGCGCCCATTCGACGCCTGGCCGACATGACCAATCCGATCACGCGTGGGCTCGCTGCACTCGAGCGCGGGCTGGGCCTGATCGACACCGCGGCAGCCGAGCCGCAAGGCCGCTTCGAGAAGCCTCGCGCCGAAGGCCGCATCGAGCTTCGCGGGGTCCGCGTCAACTACCGCGGCGACGACGAGGCGCGGGCGCTGGATGGCGTCGATCTGGTCATCGAGCCCGGCGAAGTCATCGCTTTCGTCGGCCCTTCCGGTTCCGGCAAGACGACGCTGGTCAACCTGCTGCCCCGCTTCGTCACGCCGAGTGCGGGCGAGGTGCTGCTCGACGGGCACGAGCTGTCCGACTGGAATCTGGCCTCGCTGCGATCGCAGTTCGCCATGGTCAGCCAGGACGTCGTGATGCTCAACGACACCCTGGCGGCCAACGTGGCCCTGGGCGCCGAGATCGATCGCCAGCGGGTGGACGAGTGCGTGGCCGCGGCCAACCTCGCGGTGCATGTGGAAAGCCTTCCGCAAGGCATCGATACCGTGCTCGGCCACAACGCCACGCAGTTGTCGGGCGGCCAGCGGCAGCGCCTGGCGATTGCACGCGCGCTCTACAAAAACGCGCCCCTGCTACTGCTCGACGAAGCCACCTCGGCGCTCGACACCGAATCCGAGCGGCTGGTGCAGGACGCGCTCGCGCGCCTCATGCAAGGCCGCACCACGCTGATCGTCGCCCACCGCCTGTCGACCATCCAGCATGCCGACCGCATCTTCGTCATGGATCACGGGCGCATAGCGGAGCACGGCAGCCACGCTCAGCTGATGGCCCTCGACGGGCTGTACGCGCGGCTGCAGACGCACGCCGTGCGCGCCGCGCCGGAGGGTACCGAGCCGACGGTGTAGCAACCGGGGCTACAGCAAGACGATGTCGTACTGCCCCTGCCCCATCGACACCTCGGCTTGCAGTGATATCGGCTTGCCGATGAAGTCGCTCAGGCCGGCAAGGTGCTGGCTTTCCTCGTCGAGGAAGAGTTCGATCACCTGGGGCGACGACACGATGCGAAATTCGCGTGGCGTGAACTGGCGGGCTTCTCGAAGGATCTCGCGCAGCACGTCGTAGGCGACGCTGCGCGCGGTCTTGACGATGCCCTGACCTCCGCAAGCCACGCAGGGCTCGCACAGCATGCGGGCGAGCGATTCGCGGGTGCGCTTGCGCGTCATTTCGACCAGCCCCAATTGCGAGAATCCGCCCGCGGTGGTCTTGACGCGGTCGCGTGCCAGCTGCTTTCTGAACTCGCCCAGCACCTGTTCGCGGTGGTCGTCGCGCACCATGTCGATGAAGTCGACGATGATGATGCCGCCAAGATTGCGCAAGCGCAGTTGCCGCGCGATGGCCTGCGCGGCTTCGAGGTTGGTCTTGAAAATGGTGTCGTCGAAATTACGCGCGCCGACGAAGCCGCCGGTGTTGACGTCCACCGTGGTCAGCGCCTCGGTCTGGTCGACGACCAGGTAGCCGCCCGATTTCAGGTCGACCCGCCGGCCGAGCGCCTTGGCGATTTCTTCGTCGATGGCGTACAGATCGAAGATCGGCCGCTCACCCTTGTACAGCTGCAGCTTGCCGGCCGCCTGCGGCATGAATTCGAGGCCGAACTTGAGCAACGCGTCAAACTGTTCGCGCGAGTCGATGCGAATGGTCTGCGTCTCTTCGACGGTCATGTCGCGCAGCACCCGCTGCAGAAGGTTGAGGTCCTGGTGCAGCAGCGACGTCACCGGCATGCGCGTCGAAAGCTCCCGGATGCGCGACCAGGTCTTGCGCAGGTAGGCGATGTCCTCGGCCAGTTCGGCGTCGCTCGAATCCTCGCCATTGGTGCGAAGGATGAAGCCGCCCGTGTTGGCCGGCACCGAACCGCTGGCGTCAGCTGCCGCAGCTGCATCGATCAGCCGCTGCATCCGGCTGCGCAGGGCGTCGCGCAGTTCGGGCGCGATCTTCTGCGACACGCCGACGTGGTTGTCCTGCGGGAGAAAGACCAAGAGCCGTCCTGCAATGCTGATCTGCGTCGACAGGCGCGCGCCCTTGGTGCCGATCGGGTCCTTGATCACCTGCACCAAGAGGGATTGCCCCTCGAACACCTGCTTTTCGATCGGCACCATCGCCGCGCCGTTGCGATGCTCGCGCTCGACCGGCGCTGCACTGCCGCGCGAGCCGGGCGTGAAGGGCGCGACGATGTCCGCGACGTGCAGGAAGGCAGTGCGGTCCAGGCCGATGTCGATGAAGGCCGACTGCATGCCGGGCAGCACGCGCGACACCTTGCCGAGATAGACGTTGCCGACCAGGCCGCGCTCGAGCGTGCGCTCGACATGCAGTTCCTGCACGGCGCCGTGCTCGACCACCGCGACGCGCGTCTCTTGGGGGGACCAATTGATCAGGATGTCTTGCATGTCTCTAGCAGTCGAAACCGGCCCGGCGCAGCAGCTCGGCCGTTTCGAACAGGGGGAGTCCCATGATGCCCGAATGCGACCCGTGGATGTGGTCGACGAACGCCGCCGCCCTGCCCTGGATGGCGTAGGCGCCCGCCTTGCCCTCGGGTTCGCGGCTTGCCACGTAGCTGGCGATGCGTGTCGCATCGAGTGCCGTGAATTGCACCCGCGAAACGCTGAGCGCCGCGTGCCGCTCCTCGCCGTGCTGCAGCGCCACGGCCGTGAGCACCCGGTGCGAACGTCCGGCGAGCAACGTCAGCATGCGGCGCGCGTCTTCGCCGTCCTGCGGCTTGCCGAGAATGCGGCGCCCCAGCGCCACGGTGGTGTCGGCGCAGAGCACGGGTGCGGCCGGCAGCCCCGACCGGGCCAGGCGCGCCACTGCGGCATCGAGCTTGAGCGCCGTGACACGCTGCACGTAGGCCGTCGGCGATTCGCCGGGTTGCACGGCCTCGAGCGCCTCGGCGTCCTCGTCGGCCGCGGCCAGCAGCAATTCATGCCGCACGCCGAGCTGGCCGAGCAACTGAGCCCTGCGCGGACTCTGCGACGCAAGATAGATGAAATCGGCGGTCATCGCGGACTCACTCCCGGTGGTAGGGGTGCCCGGCGTTCACCGACCACGCGCGGTAGAGCTGCTCGACCAGCAGCACGCGCGCCATGGCGTGCGGCAGCGTGAGGTCGGACAGGCGAATGCGCTCATGCGCGGCCGCCTTGAACGCCGGGTCGAGCCCGTCGGGGCCACCGATCACCAGCGCCACGTCGTCGCCGCCCAACTGCCATTGACGCAGGCGTTCGGCCAACGCCTTGGTGGTGAGGGCCGTGCCGCGCTCGTCCAGGGCCACGATGCGCATGCCCTTGGCCAGCGCGCCTTCGATGCGCTCGCGCTCGGCCGCGTAGATCGTGTCCAGCGTCTTGGAAGCGCGCGGCTCGGTCTTGACCGCACGCAATTCGAGCTTGAGCTCGGGCGGAAAGCGCTTGGCGTAGTCGTCCCAGGCGGTCTGCGCCCAGTCGGGCATGCGTTGCCCGACTGCGACCACCAGCAGTTTCATGACCGGGCCGAGCTGGCCTTGCGTGCGGCCTTCTTGGCCGTGGCTGGCGCCTGGCGCGGCGCACCGGCCGCCGACTTCTTGGCGGGCGCCTTGCGCGCCGGCGCCTTGTTGACGACGAGCTTCTGGACATTCGCCTTGGGTGCAGCGGACTTCCGCGCAGACTTCTTGGCCGCAGGAGCCTTCTTCGCGGCCTGTTCGGCTTCGCGGATGGCGGTCTTGGCCGCGCTGGAGCGGCGCAACGACGTGGCGGGCTTGGGGGCAGCTGGCTTGGAGGATGCGTCGGCCTCGCCCGGCTTCGCGGCTTTCCCGTCCTTGGTCGCCTTCGCAGCAGGCCTGGCCGCGCCGAGCCGCGTGCGCACGGGCTTTTCGCCCCAGATCTCTTCGAGGTGGTAGTACTGCCGGATCGCGGGCTGCATGATGTGCGCCACCGCCGCGCCGCAGTCGACGATGATCCATTCGCCGTTGACCTCGCCTTCGATGCGCGGCTTGCCGAAACCGGCCTCGCGCACCGCGTCGCGAACGCTGGCGGCCAGCGCCTTGGTCTGGCGGTTGGACGTGCCCGACGCGACGATCACCCGCTCGAAAAGCGGCGACAAGTGCTCGGTGTCGAAAACCTGGATGTCCTGCGCCTTGACGTCCTCCAGCCCGTCAACGATGGCTCGCTGGAGTTTCTGGGTGTCTTTTTTCGCGGCGGCTTCAGTGGTCATCAGGGGGTTCGATAGAGGCGATGTTGTTCAATATAGCGCGCAACGGCAGGCTCAACCAGAGCCGAGAGGTCGTCGCTTCGGGCGGCGCGTGCGCGGATGTCGGTGGCGCTCACGTCCGTCGGCACGATATCGAGCTGTTCGAAGCGTGCGCCGGGCGGGGGTGAGGGCAGGATTCTAGGCGCCCCCTGCCCCGCCGCTCCCGCGACGGCCGCACGGAAGGCTACCGCGATGATCGCCATCGACACGATGTCCTGCCAGCCGTGCCACTTCTCGAGCGAAGCGGCCTGGTCGGCGCCGATGATCAGGACGAGCTGCGCGCCCGGGCGCTCGCGCTGGAGTTCACGCAGCGTGTCGAGCGTGTAGGTCGGGCCCGAGCGCAGCATCTCGCGTGCATCGACCTGCGTGCGAGGAAAACCGGCGAAGGCGAGCCGGGCCATGGCGAGACGGTCTTGGGCGGGGCTCAGCGCCTGATCCTTGTGCCACGCTTGCCCGGTGGGGAAGATGCGCAGTTCGATCAGGTCCAGTTGCGCAAGTGCCGCTTCGACCAGCGCCCGGTGCGCCTTGTGCGGCGGATCGAAGGCGCCGCCGAAGACCCCGATGCGCGGGCCGCTCACAGCCATTCGCGCCGAACGAGAAAGTCGCTGTACAGAGCGGATTCGGGGCTGCCCGGCGCGGGCACCTGGCGATACGACCAGCTCGCCAGCGGCGGCATCGACAGCAGGATCGACTCGGTGCGCCCGCCGGACTGCAGGCCGAAGTGCGTGCCGCGGTCCCACACCAGATTGAACTCGACGTAGCGTCCGCGCCGGTAGAGCTGAAACGCACGCTCGCGCTCGCCATGGGGCATGGCCCGTCGGCGTTCCACGATGGGCATGTAGGCCGGCAGGAACGCGTCACCAACCGCGCGCAGCATGCCGAAGCTCTCGTCGAAGCCCAACTCTGAAAAGTCGTCGAAGAACACACCGCCGACGCCGCGCTGCTCGTTGCGGTGCTTGAGCACGAAATACTCGTCGCACCACTTCTTGAAGCGCGGGTATTTGTCGTCGCCGAAGGGCGCGAGCGCGTCGCGGCAGCTCCGGTGGAAATGGACCGCGTCCTCTTCGAAGCCGTAGTACGGCGTCAAGTCCATGCCGCCGCCGAACCAGCAGGTGGCTTCGGCCCCGGCGGGCAGCGCCGCGAGCATGCGCACGTTCATGTGCACGGTCGGCACGTACGGGTTGCGCGGATGGAACACCAGCGACACGCCCATGGCCTCGAACGGTGCGCCGGCCAGCTCGGGCCGATGCTGGGTAGCGGACGGCGGAAGCCTCGGCCCACTCACCTGCGAAAAGCCGCACCCTGCGCGCTCGAACAGCGCCCCGTTTTCCAGAATGCAGGTGAGTCCGCGGCCCTGCAGCGGCTCGTGCGGTTCTTTCTGCCACTCGTCCCGCACGCAGGTGCCGCCGTCGGCCGCTTCGAGCGCGGCAACGATGCGCTGCTGCAGCCCGCGCAGGTAGTCGCCGACGGCTTCCGGGCGGGCTTGCATCAGTGTTGCTGGGGCCGCGCCTGGACGGCGCGGTGCCCGATGTCCTTGCGGTACTGCGCGCCATCGAGCTGGATGTGCGCGGCGACGGTGTAGGCCCGCTGCTGCGCCTGCTTGACGCTGTCGGCCAGCACGGTCACGCAAAGCACTCGCCCGCCGCTCGAACGCAGCTCGCCGCCGTCGAGCGTGGTGCCGGCATGGAACACCACCACGTCGGCCGTTTCGGGCGGGATGCCGCCGATGCGGTCGCCCTTGCGCGGCGAGAGGGGGTAGCCATGCGCCGCCACGACCACGCCGAGCGCGACGCGCCGGTCCCAATCGAGCTCGACCTGATCGAGCGTGCCGTCGGTCGCATGCCAGAACACCTCGAACAGGTCGGACTTGAGCCGCATCATGATCGGCTGGGTTTCGGGGTCGCCCATGCGGCAGTTGAACTCGAGTGTCTTGGGCTGGCCGGATGCATCGATCATGAGGCCGGCGTACAAGAACCCGGTGTAGGGGATCCCATCCATCTCCATGCCCCGAATGGTCGGCAGGATGATTTCGCGCATGGCGCGCGCATGGATCTCGGCAGTGACTACCGGCGCCGGCGAATAGGCGCCCATGCCGCCGGTGTTGGGGCCCTGGTCGCCGTCGAGCAGCCGCTTGTGGTCCTGGCTGGTGGCGAGCGCGGTCACGTTGCGCCCGTCGCACAGAACGATGAAGCTGGCTTCTTCGCCGCGGAGGAACTCCTCGATCACCACGCGCGGCACCGCCGCGCCGTCGTCGCCGGCGTTGTGCACCACGCCGAACTTGTTGTCCAGGAGCATGAAGTCGATCGCCTCGTGGGCCTCTTCGGCCGTGGCCGCCACCACCACGCCCTTGCCGGCGGCCAGGCCGTCGGCCTTGACGACGATCGGAGCGCCCTTGGCGTCCACATAGGCGTGCGCCGCGGCAGCATCGGTGAAGGTTTCGTACTCGGCCGTCGGAATCTTGTGGCGCTTCATGAAGGCCTTGGAAAAGGCCTTGGAGCTTTCGAGTTGCGCCGCCGCCTGCGTGGGCCCGAAGATCCGCAACCCGTGCGCGCGGAATTCGTCGACCACGCCGGCTGCCAGCGGCGCCTCGGGGCCGACCACCGTGAGCGAGATCTTTTCCTTGATCGCCCAGTCGCGCAAGGCGGCGTGATCGGTGATGTCGACGCATTCGTAGCGCGAATCGGTGCGGGTGCCGCCGTTGCCCGGGGCCACGTAGACCCTGCTGACCCGATCGGATTGCGCAAGCCGCCAGGCCAGCGCGTGCTCCCGCCCCCCGCCGCCGATCACGAGCACCTTCATGGTCGGGCCCCGGTTGTGGTTGTCATGATTCGGTGATGGCCGCGTTGTGATAGACGTTCTGCACGTCGTCGAGCTCTTCGATGACGTCGAGCAGCTTCTGCATGCGCGCGGCATCGTCGCCCGCGAGTTCGATGGTGTTTTCAGCGCGCATGGTGACTTCGGCCAGGTCGGGCTGGAAACCCGCGGCTTCAAGCGCGAGCTTGACGGCCTCGAAATCGCCCGCTGAGGTCAGCACCTCGATCGCTCCGTCGTCGCCGGTGACGACATCTTCGGCACCCGAATCGAGCGCCACTTCCATCACCTTGTCTTCGTCGGTTCCGGGCGCGAACACGATCTGCCCGCAATGCTTGAATTGGAAGGCCACCGAACCTTCGGTGCCCATGTTGCCGCCATGCTTGGCGAAGGCGTGCCGCACGTCGGCCACCGTGCGGACCCGGTTGTCGGTCATGGTGTCAACGATGATGGCCGCGCCGCCGATGCCATAGCCCTCGTAGCGGATTTCCTCGTAGTTGACGCCTTCGAGGTTGCCCGTGGCCTTGTCGATGTTGCGCTTGACGGTGTCTGCAGGGAGGTTGACGGCCTTGGCCTTTTCGACGGCCAGACGGAGCCGGGGATTGGCGCTCAGGTCGCCGCCGCCGGCGCGTGCCGCCACCATGATTTCCCGGATGGCGCGGGTCCAGAGCTTGCCCCGCTTCTCGTCCTGACGACCCTTGCGGTGCTGGATGTTTGCCCACTTGCTGTGTCCGGCCATGGCTCTTTTCTCGCGATCTCGTGTTTTCGAAGCAGGGCGCAAGTTTACTGTCCGCCGCACGCAACGCCCGCCCTGCTGCCGGCCGGGATGCTACGGTCTTTTTGTGATAATGCCCCGACGATGCGCCAGGTCTTCGCGGCGATCTTCACCGGAATCCTTTTTCGTTCATGCGCATGAATCCACCCGCCACACCGCCCGACGCGACCGGCCTTCCCTCCACGGCCTGCGATGTCCTCGTGATCGGCGGCGGGCCCGCAGGCTCCACGGCGGCAGCGCTGCTCGCCCGCCAGGGCCGCCACGTGGTGGTGCTCGAAAAGGCCCACCACCCGCGCTTCCACATCGGCGAATCGCTGTTGCCCGCCAACGTCGCCCTCTTCGACAAGCTCGGCCTGCGTGACGAACTCGAGCGCATCGGCATGCCCAAGTGGGGCGTCGAGTTCGTCTCGCCCGACCACGACCACATCACGCGCGTCGAGTTCGCCGAAGCCTGGGACAAGACCATGCCCTACGCGTGGCAGGTCCGGCGTTCCGAGATGGACGAAGTCCTGTTCCGCAACGCGACTGCGCAGGGCGCCGAAACCATCGAAGGCTGCAAGGTGCGCGACGTGGTCTTCGACGACGACGGCGCCGTGGTCCACGCGGTGCTCGATGACGGTGCCAAGCGCAGCTGGCGCGCGCGCTTCGTAATCGACGCATCCGGCCGCGACACCTTCCTGTCGAACAAGCTCAAGGCCAAGCAGAAGAATCCGAAGCACAACAGCTCGGCGCTGTTCGGCCATTTCACCGGCGCCGAGCGGCAGACCGGCAAGCTCGAAGGCAACATCACCATCTTTTGGTTCCAGCACGGCTGGTTCTGGTACATCCCACTGGCCGACGGCACGACGAGCATCGGCGCCGTGTGCTGGCCGTATTACCTCAAGTCGCGCACCAAGCCGCTCAAGGACTTCTTCGCCGACACCATCGCCATGTGCGAACCGCTCGCACAGCGCCTGGCCAAAGCGACGCTGGTCGACGATGCGGTCTACGCCACGGGCAACTACTCGTACACGAGCGCGCACTGCAGCGGCGAGCGCTATCTCATGCTCGGCGATGCGTTCTCGTTCATCGACCCGGTGTTCTCTTCCGGCGTCTACCTGGCCATGCATAACGCCTTCGAAGGCGTGGAGGTCGTGGCCCGGAGCCTCGACCAGCCGAGCGAGGCGGCTGCGGCCCGGCGCGCCTTCGAACGCTACATGCGCAAGGGCCCGCGCGAGTTCTCGTGGTTCATTTTCCGCGTGACCAACCCGACCATGCGCGACTTCTTCATGCATCCCGAAAACCCGTTTCGCGTGAAGGAAGCATTGATGTCGCTGCTGGCCGGAGACATCTACGGCTCCACGCCCATCTGGCGTTCGCTGCGGGTGCTCAAGAGCATCTATTACGCCGTCTCTGCCGGGCATCCGCTGCGCACCTGGAACGCCTGGCGCCGCCGCCGCAACAACGTTCGCGACCTCGGTCTGCTCGCGGGCGAAAACGTCGTCGAAGCCCGATGAGCGCACGCGACTTTTCCGGCCCACCGCCGCTGCGCGTCGAACGGCTGAGCCTGGCGAAGAGCCTCGAACTCATCGCCGACCGCCATCCGCCCTTTGGCGCGCTGGGCTACGGAACGCCCGACGACCTGCCGTGGATGCCCACCGTGAACGCCCGCGTCCTGGCCGGCGCCGAAGCCATGGCCGACGTGTGGCATGCGAGCGAGCACATCGAATCCGGCACCACCGGTGCCGTGCGGTGGCGCTGCGACGGCCACTGGATGCTGGGCGCGATCGACCTCGACGAAAAAGCCGAAGGCGTCGGCCTGACCGAACTCGCAGAGCGCGCCTATGCCGATCTGTTCAGGTCGATCGAACAGACGGGCTGCACCCACTTGCTGCGTGTCTGGAACTACCTTCCGCAGATCAACGCCGACG
>JAHJOG010000251.1 GCA_018820395.1 Gammaproteobacteria bacterium
GAGAAAACGCATACCGCAATGATCCACGAAACCGGCATGCGTTCCCCGACCGAATGCAGACGCCACTGCGCGGCGACGTTCAGGGATAGAGACCGCGCTCCTGGCGGGCCATCAGGATGCGCTCGCAGGCCACTGCGAAAGTGGCAGTCCGCAAGGTGATTTTGTGGCGGTCGGCGGTGTCCCAGATCTGATTGAGCGCATTCATCATGATGCGGTCGAGCCGCACGTTGATCTCGTCTTCGTCCCAGAAGAAGGACGAGAAATCCTGCACCCATTCGAAGTAGCTCACCGTCACGCCACCGGCATTGCAGATCACGTCGGGCACCACGAGCACGCCGCGTTCGGCCAAGATGTCGTCGGCCGCCGGCACCGTCGGGCCGTTGGCGCCTTCGAGCACCAGCTTGGCCTGCGTCTTCAGGGCACGCTCGGCCGTGATCTGGCCCTCGAGCGCAGCGGGGATGAGGATGTCGCAGGGCACGTCCCAGAAAGCCTCGGTGTCGATGACCTTGCCGCCGTTGAATCCGGCCAGCCCGTCTTCGCGCGCCACCGGAATCAGCGCCGCCAGGTCGAGCCCATCGCCGTTGAAGATGGTGCCCGTGTGGTCCTGCACGGCGACGATGCGTGCGCCCGCTTCGGCGAACAGCTCGGCCGCGACCGAACCGACGTTGCCGAAGCCCTGCACTGCGATGCGCGCTCCGCGCAGGTCGAGCCCCAGCCGCCGTGCGGCCTCGCGCCCGGTCACGAAGACGCCGCGGCCCGTGGCCTTCACGCGGCCGAGCGAGCCGCCCAGATGCAGCGGCTTGCCGGTGACCACACCCGTGGCCGTGCCGCCGACGTTCATCGAATAGGTGTCCATCATCCACGCCATGATCTGGGCGTTGGTGTTGACGTCCGGCGCCGGGATGTCGGTGTTGGGGCCGATGATGATCCCGATCTCGCTGGTGTAGCGGCGGGTGACCTTTTCGAGCTCGTTCTGAGACAGCTTCTTCGGATCGAGGCGGATACCGCCCTTGGCCCCGCCGAAGGGCAGGTTGACGGCAGCGGTCTTGACCGTCATCCAGGCCGACAGCGCCATCACTTCTTCCAGAGTCACCTGCGGGTGGAAGCGGACACCGCCCTTGCCCGGACCGCGCGACATGTTGTGCTGCACGCGGTAGCCCTCGAAATGCGCCACGGTGCCGTCGTCCATCTCGATCGGCACGTCGACGATCAGCGCCCGCTTGGGCCGCTTGAGGGTTTCGGCCCAGCGCGCCAGACCACCGAGATAAGGCACCACCCGGTCGACTTGCGACAGGTAGGTGCCCCAGGGGCTGTCGGCGCTCGGATGGACGTAGGAAATTTCGGAGTTCACGGGCTGTGCCTGCGGTGGTTGAGGAGCCCGGAAGATATCGGCCGTCCCTCGGCCGCGCCATGACCCATGCGCGTTGCGGCGCGATCTATGCGCTTGCGGCAAGGAGTGACGCGGCGACCTCGTGCATCGGTCGCATGAGGCGCATGGGTCGCGCCCTAGCGCGCCGCAGCGGGCGGGCGGCCGCCGAAGATCGCCGTGCCGATGCGCACCATCGTGCTGCCGGCTGCGATCGCCGCTTCGAGGTCGGCGGACATCCCGAGGGACAGGGTATCGACGCCCAATCCCGCCGCTCGCAGTTCCTCGAAGACAGCTGCGGCGCGCAGAAAAAGCTCGCGCTGCTGCTCGAAATCGGGTGCCGGCTCCGGAATCGCCATGAGCCCTCGCAAGCGCAGGCGTGGCATCTCGGCCACAGCCTGTGCCAGCGTCAAGGCGTCTTTGGCATCGACGCCGGATTTGTTGATGCCTCCATCCACGTTCACCTGCAGGCACACCTGAAGCGGCTGCAAGTGAGCGGGGCGCTGCTCACTCAGACGCTCGGCGATCTTCAGCCGGTCGATGCTGTGAACCCAGTCGAAATGCTCGGCCACCGTGCGCGTCTTGTTGCTCTGCAAGGGCCCGATGCAATGCCATTGGAGGCGGGCCCGAAGGTCTTCGAGCGCCTCGATCTTGGCTACCCCCTCTTGCACGTAGTTCTCGCCGAAGGCAAGCTGGCCTGCCGACGCCGCCTCGCGCACCGACTCGGCCGGGAAGGTCTTGGACACGGCAAGCAAGTGCACGCTTTGCGGATCGCGGCCGCAAGCCGTGCATGCCGTCACGATACGGGCCTGAACTTGTTGGAGCTTGTCGCCAATCATCGTCATAATCGTCGAAAGCGTATCAAAACGTCACCGAGGACATTCGTGGACATCACCCAATTGCTGGCATTCAGCGTCAAGAACAAGGCATCGGACCTGCACCTGTCGTCCGGACTGCCCCCCATGATCCGCGTACACGGCGATGTGCGTCGCATCAACGTCGACCCGCTCGACCACAAGGCAGTGCATGCCATGGTGTACGACATCATGAGCGATACGCACCGCAAGCATTACGAAGAATTTCTGGAAGTCGACTTTTCCTTCGAGATCGAAGGGCTGGCGCGCTTCCGGGTCAATGCCTTCAACCAGTCGCGCGGTGCAGCTGCCGTGTTCCGGACCATTCCGTCGAAGATTCTCACGCTCGAGCAGCTCGGTGCCCCGAAGATCTTCGGCGACCTCGCGCTGAA
>JAHJOG010000252.1 GCA_018820395.1 Gammaproteobacteria bacterium
CCACCGGCTTGGCCCTGGAACTGGCAGCGGCGACTACCGGCGTGGTGACCAGCGCGGTCATTCCCGGCATTGCCGCCCAAGAAGCGGCAGCCGTCGCCAACGGCGTCGCGCTCGGCATTCAGGTCGGCGGGCAAGTGCTCGCCACCACGCTCGTGGGGCTCAATTCGACAGCTCGCAATTTGCCGAACTGCGACTCGACCTTCACCGGCACCGTGACCGTGACCAGCGGCGGCTCCAATGTCAGCGGCGATTCGATCTTCAACAACAACCTCGGCGTCGCGGGCAACCTCACCGTCGGAGGAGACCTGGCCGTCAATTCGGTTGCGGCCGCTCAGGGCGTTTCGGCCATGAACGGGCAGATCAATCTGGGCAACCCGGACGGAACGACCTATGCGCCCGGCATCACCATCGGCGGCGGCGCCATTTCGGGCGTCGGCGGAACGAACGCTCCGCTGGCGCGGACAGGAGACGCCAATGCCATTGCCATTGGCAATGGCAGCTTTGCCTCTACGTCGGGTTCTGCGGCCGTGGGTACGGGTGCGCTGGCGCTCGCAGTCGGCACCACCGCCGTCGGGGCCAACAGCCAGGCCAGCGGACCCCGGTCGACCGCCATCGGAGCGGGAGCTGTGGCGAGCAACACCAACGCCACGGCCCTCGGGCAGGACGCCCGGGCCACCGGTACCAATTCCTCGGCGCTCGGACAGGGCAGTCGCGCCACCGCCACCAACGCCACGGCCGTCGGCCAGGATGCTCAGGCCACGGCTGTCAACGCCACAGCCCTGGGCCAGGGCAGCCGGGCCACGAGCACCGCGGCCACGGCCGTCGGCCAAGGCGCCCAGGCAACTGGGGCCGCCTCCACGGCCACCGGGCAGCAGAGTCTGGCCACTGGAGCAAATGCCACGGCCAACGGTCAGGGCGCGCAGGCGGTCGCCGACGACACGACCGCCGTTGGCCAAGGCAGTCGGGCCACGACCGCCGCGGCCACTGCCCTCGGGCAAGGTGCGCAAGCGACGGGAGCGGCCTCCACCGCGACGGGACAGCTGAGCCTGGCGACGGGCGCCAACGCGACCGCCGACGGCCAGGACGCGCAAGCACTTGCGAACAATGCGACAGCCGCTGGCCAGGGCAGCCGTGCGACCGGCGTGAGCACCACGGCACTCGGCCAGGGCGCGCAAGCGACCGGCATCAATGCGAGCGCCACCGGCCAACTCAGCCTGGCGACCGCCGACAACAGCACCGCCAACGGTCAGGACGCCCGGGCCACTGCCCTGGCCACCACCGCGGTCGGCCAGGGCAGCCAGGCCAGCGGGCTGGCGGCGGCTGCTTTCGGCCAGGGTTCGGCCGCGCTCGCGACGGCCTCGACGGCCGTCGGCCAGCAGAGCCGCGCGACCAGTCTCGATGCCACGGCAGTGGGTCAGGCAGCTCTTGCCAGCGGGCTCAATGCCAGTGCCATAGGTCAGCTCAGTCTGGCCGCGGCCGACAACACCACAGCCACAGGGCAGAACGCCCAAGCCACGTCGATCCGTTCCACCGCCACGGGACAAGCAAGCCGCGCCACCGGCCTCGATGCGACGGCCCTCGGCCAGGCCGCGGTGGCTGCCGGCAGCGAATCCAGCGCGATCGGTCAGGCGGCACAAGCGATCGGCGCCGCTTCCACAGCCAGCGGCCAAGGCAGCCGCGCGAGTGCGGCTGCCAGCGCCGCGTTCGGGCAGGACGCACAAGCCATCGCAACCAACACTCTGGCTGCGGGCCAAGCCAGCCGTGCCACAGGATTGCGCGCCACCGCGCTGGGACAGCGGGCACAGGCCAGCGGTGCAAACGCCAGCGCCACCGGCCAACTCGCACAGGCCACCGGCGACGCCGCCACAGCCAACGGCCAGAACTCCCTCGCGAGCGGCACGAATGCCAGCGCCACCGGTCAGCTCAGTGTGGCAAGTGACATCAATACCACCGCCGACGGTCAGGACGCGCAGGCCACCGCGGTGGCGGCCACCGCCGTAGGCCAGGGCAGCCGGGCGACCAACCTGGGCACGACCGCGCTCGGCCAGGGCGCACAGGCTACTGGCAGCAACGCGAGCGCCACCGGCCAGCTTGCGCAGGCCACGGGAGCCGCGTCCACCGCCAACGGCCAAAACTCGATCGCGGCCGGCGCAAATGCCAGTGCCACAGGCCAGTTCAGCTTGGCCACTGGCGACGACAGCACGGCCAATGGACAAGGCGCACAGGCCACGTCCTTGGCGGCCTCCGCGTTCGGGCAAGGCAGTCGCGCGACCCGCGAGGGCAGTACCGCCATGGGGCAGGGCACCCAGGCCACCGGGGCGAATGCCAGCGCGACCGGCCAGCTGGCATTGGCTTCCGGCGACGGCGCGACAGCCACCGGTCAAGGCAGCCAGGCCTCGGCCGTCGGCAGCACGGCCACGGGGCAAGGCGCCCAAGCGACGGGATCGAACGCGACGTCGACCGGGCAACAAAGCGTCGCCATGAGCAGCAATGCCTCGGCATTCGGCCAGGGTGCACGCGCGCTCGAGGAAGGCACGCTGGCCTCCGGTCAGTCGAGCGCCGCCACCAGCGCCCGCGCAACGGCCGTCGGCCAAGCGCCATCGCCTCGGGTCTGAACGCGACGGCCTTGGGTCAGTCCGCTCAAGCGAGCGGCAACAATTCGCAGGCCCTGGGTCAGGGTGCAGCGGCGACCGGCGACAACGCCAGCGCCATCGGCCAGGGCAGCACGGCCAGCATGCGCAACGCGACCGCGCTTGGGCAGGGCGCCCAGTCGAACGGCGTCAATGCCAGCGCCTTCGGCGCGGGCTCGCAGGCTGCCGGCGACCTGGCGCTTGCGGTCGGGGCCGGCACGCAAGCGCTGCGCCCCGGCACCACGGCGCTGGGCACGCTGGCGATCGCCTCAGGATCGAACTCGATCGCCTTGGGCGCGCAGAGCGCCGCCACGGCCGACGACGCCGTCTCGCTCGGCAGCGGCGCCGCAGCGCTGGGAAGCGGCGCCACGGCCATCGGTGCCGGAAGCCAGGCGAGCTTGCTGGACGTCGCGGTCGGCTACAAGGCGATCGCGTTTGCGGATCGGGCTTTTGTCGGCGGTGCGTTTGCGGAGGTCGGCGCGGTCGAGGGCGTGGCGATCGGTTTCAACGCCGTCGTCGGCACCTCGTCCCGCGCCGCGGTCGCGGTGGGCGCGGGGGCACGGGTCGGCCCGGACTCGGAACGCGGCGTCGCGATCGGCGCGGGCGCACAGGCACTCTCGACAGGCTCCGTCGCCATCGGCCCAGGCGCCGTCGCGCGCGGCTACAACAGCGTCGCGCTGGGCGAAGCGTCTCTGGCGGTGCGGCCCAACACCGTGTCGGTGGGCAACCTGGGCACCGAACGCCAATTGACCAACGTGGCGCCCGGAACCGCCGGCACCGACGCGGTGAACCTGTTCCAGCTCCAGACCGTCGAGGCCAACGCCTACCGCGGCGTCGCGATGTCGGCTGCGCTGGCCGAAGGCGCACCCCATCTCAAGGCCGGTGAAACCGCTGCCTTCGCGGGCGTGGGCAGCTACCGCGGCTACGGCGCCATCGCCGTGGGCCTGGTGCACGTGGCGGCCAACGAGCGGATGCGCTACAGCTTCGGCATCGGCACCGGCTCCACGGGCGGCAGCCCGGTGGTGCGGGCAGGGATTTCGTACCGCTTCGGCGACTGAACGACCGATCCGATGAATGCAGTCAGCCGAAGTTGGGCGCCCGACGTTCGCGCAGCGAGGCCACGCCTTCGCGCACGTCGGGCCCGGCGAAGCCCATGAATTCGAGCGCCAGCGACGTGTCGAAGATCGGCCCGGCCTGGCGCAGCCAGTTGTTGAGCGCGTACTTGGTGAAGCGGATGGCGCTCTGGCTGCCTTCGGCCAGACGGTCGGCCAGCGCGTAGGCGCGCGGCAGCAAGTCGGCCTCGTCGACGGCCAGAGACACCAGCCCGATGCGTTCGGCCTCTTCGCCGCTCACGGGTTCGCACAGCAGCAGGTGGTACTTGGCCTTGGCCATACCGCACAGCAGCGGCCAGACGATCGCCGCATGGTCGCCGGCCGCCACGCCGAGGCGCGTGTGGCCATCGATGATCTTCGCGCCCTTGCTGGCGATGGAAATGTCGGCCAGGAGGCCGGCCACCAGACCCGCGCCAACAGCCGGGCCGTGCATCGCGCTCACGATCGGCTTGTCGCAGTTGACGAGGTTGTAGACCAGGTCGCGGGCCTCTTTCCAGACGCGCACGCGCGTCGCGTCGTCGGTGGCCATGTCCGCGACCAGGCCGAGGTCGCCGCCGCCCGAGAAGCCGCCGCCTTCGCCGCGCAACACGGCGCAGCGCACCGTCTCGTCGCGCGACACGTCGCGCCAGATTTCCGCGAGCTCGCGGTGCCCGTCGTGGCCCGCCGTGGGGAGCTTTCCGTTGGCTGCGCGCATCTGGATGTCGAGCACCGCGTCGCGGGCGCCGCGGCGGGTGATGGCAAGGGTCTGGTAGTGGTCGTAGTCCATGTGGCGCGTCCTCTCTGAATGGGTTGTCACTGTCGTGCCGCCAGGTCGCGGCATTTCTTCATGTTGGTGTCGAAGCGTGCGGCCAGGGCCGGCTCGCAGGCCGAGCTCGTGGTCATGATCCGGCACATGCCGACCACCAGGAAGTCGGACACCGCCTCGGTGCACATCGGGTAGGCCGCCAGGGCGGGGTTGTCGAGCGTCTTGAATCCCCAGCTGTCGGAGAAGTCGAGCATGCGGGCCATGGCGTCTTCGAAGTAGTCGCGGTCGCGCTCCGCGATCGCGGTTTCCATGGCGGGCATTTCGCCGCCGAGGAATTCCATCGCGGCAGCAGGAAAGCGGGCCGGGTCGTGTTGCGCCACGGCGCCGGTCGAAGCCACCGCCAGGCACAGTGCACAGGCGAAGGTTCGAGCGAAATGAAGGGATCGAAGTCGCAGGACGTTCATGGTCGATGGAGGTGGATGCGCAGGGCGGAAAGGGCGCTGCAGTCGCTGAGCCCCTATTTGAACCCAAAGCCGCTCTCCGGCAGTTGCCCGAGCGCGGCGGGCCGTGTCGCGGCCGACGCGTGCCCTTCAGGCGGGCTCGAAGAACTTGTACAGCAGCGCTGCCATCGTGCCCTTGGCACGCGCCAGCGCCGAATCCTGGCCGAGCGAGATGCGGTGCAGCTCCCGCGCGTGCCAGGCGAACCTCTGTTGCATCGCCAGCGGCGGCACCATCGCCCGCACGGTGCGCAGCCGCTCCTTGGAGATGTTGGGCATCGAGCCGGCCGTGCCGCTGGCCATCAGCCGCATGCGGTCGCGCATGGTCGGGTGCGCGAGCAGCGATCGCAGAAAGAGCGGCTCCACGCCGGCCTCGGGCTTGATGCAGAGCCGAAAGACGAGGTCCGGAAACATCATTTGGCCTTCGGTCTTCCACACGTAGGCGGGCGTGCCGACCAATTCGAGCGTGTTCTTGCGCACCAGCAGCAGGTCGTCCTGGCGCACCTCGCAGCGGGGATCGGGCTCCATCTGATCGGGCAGGGTCTTGTGGTCCGACTCGTCGTAGGTCGAGTTCTTCAATGCGCTCAGGCGCAGCACGCCCCACTCGCCGGGCTTGCGTGCCCGGTCGTGGCAACGCGGACTCGTGCCGCTTTCGATCGCGCCCAGGATGTCGCCGAGCGGCACTTCGGGCCAGCCCGAAGGGTTGGTCCGCGGGCTGCCGAACAGGTCGACCAGCAGCGCGGCGAGGAAGAGGTCGGTCTTCTGGCGCGCTTCGCGGCTGAGCTGGATCAGCCGGTCCGCGCACGACAGCGCGCCGGCCATCGAGCGCTGCGTTTCCAGCGGAGGCAACGGAATGCGCGTGGCCGCCATGTACGGCGTCGGCACGCGCTGTTGCCCGGCGGTGCCGGTGAGACTGCGCCGCGCCTCGTGCCGAAAGCGCTCGCGGCGCACGAAGTAGAAGAGCCATTCCGGCAGCACCCGGTCTTCGCGCGCACGCAGCACATGGAACTCGGTCGAGCCGAAGCCCACTCCGCCGGTGAGATTCCTCGCGATGGCGGCCTTGCCGTTCTGCATGCAGGGGGTGATCTTGGCGAACAGCACGTCGCCCTCGGCGAAGCAGGTGTAGCCGCGGCGCACTTCGGCAAAGGGCCTTTCCTGCCGTTCGCGGATCGTTCCGGACAGTTCGCAGATCGACGCCATGGGCACGAAGCTCACGGGCGTGTCGTCGCCGAGCGCATGGTCGCGCGGCCATCGTGGATTCAGGTCGCACACTTCATCGAGGCGGACTGTTTGCATCGCCACTCCCTTCAATCGAAACCTTTCGCGAGCGCCTCTCGCAATGCCTCGATGCGCTCGGCGATCTCGGCCTCGATCGCGGCCAACTCCTCGAGCAATCGGGCGGAATCATGGTGTTCCACCTCGGCCTGGTGCGTGGGCCGGTAGCGCGCCGCCGACAGGTCGTATTGGTTCGCCTCGATCACGGCCGCTTCGGCGAACCACCACGGATGCGGCCACGCGGCTTCGGTGTCGCGTGCCTCCCATTCGGTCCAGGCGGCGTCGCGTCGGCGGTAGGTGTGGGCCAGCGCCGGCAGGTCGTCGGCTTCGATCGGCGTGTCGTGATTGGCGTCGAGCTGATAGCCATCGTGCTCGGCCTGGAGAAAGAGCACGTGGCGGGTCTGGCCGCCCTTGCGGAAGAAGAGCGCCGAGGTCTTGACGCCGGAGTAGGGCTGGAACACACCGCTCGGCATGCTCAGCACGGCATCGACGCCATGGTCTTCGATGAGGTTGCGACGCAGGTGCCGGTGCGCGCTGGTCGAGCCGAACAGCACGCCTTCGGGCACGATCACGGCGGCCCGCCCACCCGCGCGCAGGCAGTCGAGGATGTAGTTGAGGAACAGCAGTTCGGTCGCGCTGGTGCTGCCCACCTTCAGATGGCCGACGATGCGGTCCTTGTCGACGCGCCCGGCGAAAGGTGGGTTGGCGAGGACCACGTCGAAGCCCTCGGCGGGCACTCCCATGGCGGCCTTGCGGTCCGCTTCGAAGGCGCTGGTCAGCACGTTGCGCAGCAGGATGGGCACGTCGCTCAACCCACGCAGGGTGAGGTTCATCAGGGCCAGCCGCACCATCTTCGGATCGACGTCGTTGCCGAAGAAGCTGCCTTGCTTCAGTTGCTGGAGTTCGGCGGGAGAGAGCAGGTCGCCATGCCCGCGCCGATGCGTCTTGCCGTCGAGGTCGATCTGCAGCACGGCGGCCGGTGACGACTTCGCGAGGCGGATGTGGTTGTAGGCGGCCACCAGAAAGCCGGCGGTGCCCGCGGCCGGGTCGTAGACCGTCTCGCCGACCTGCGGGTCGACCATCTCGACGATCGTGCGGATGATGTGGCGCGGCGTGCGGAACTGGCCGAGTTCGCCGGCCTGCTTGATCTGGCGCAGCACGTGCTCGAAGAGGTCGCCCTTGGTGTCGGCATCGGCCTGGCCGAGGCCGAGGCTGTCGACCAGCGCGACGACCTGCGTCAGCACCGTCGGCTCCTCGATGCCCAGCCGCGCTCCGCGCATGAACTCTCGCACCGACGCTTCGCCCATGCCGGCGTAGAAGGGGAACACCTCGTCGCGCACGAAGCGCACCAGTGCTTCTCCGCCGAGGTTGCGCGCCCAGTCGGACCAGCGCAGGCGGCTGCGCGGGATGCTGTGCTGGGCGGTGGACAGCCGATGGATGGGCATGCCGCCGTCGCGCACCTCGTGCGTCGGCGCGTTCAGGGGATTGTTGAGCGGCCATTCGCCGCTGAAGAGGCTCGCAAACGGCTTGCCGGTGGAGGCCGCGCGCGCGACGTTCTCCGCGTCGATGCTTTCGACCAGGCAGAAGAAGAACAGGAAGGACAGCTGCTCCGCGTTGCTGACCGGATCGGGATAGCCGCCGCCGAAGAGATAGTCGCGAATCTGGTCGATCGACCGTCGCATGTCAGCGGTCAGCGGCATGGGGGCAGGGAAGCGGTAGATGGTTGTGGCGAGCCCGCGAGTCTACGGGCTCGGCAGGCCGCGGCGGGTTGTAGCAAACTTGCTAGTGCATCTGTCGTCCAAGCCCGATCCCGGAGAACCACCAAAACATGACTGCCAACCCCGCCATCGAAGTGATCCAGCGCGACCTCTCTGCCTACCGCGCGGGCAACACGGGCGTCGACTACGTCCATCGCTTCGAATCCGGCAAGCCGGGGCCTCACGTGCTCATCAACGCGTTGACGCACGGCAACGAGATCTGCGGCATGGTGGCAGCTTCGCACCTGCTCGACACCCACGTGCGGCCGCTCGTCGGCACGCTCACCGTGAGCTTCGCGCATGTCGAGGCCTACAACGCCTTCGACGTGGAGCGGCCCTTCGAGAACCGGCAGATCGTGCACAACCTCAACCGCATCTGGTCCGACGAATGGCTCGACGGGCCCGAAGACAGCCCCGAACTGCGTCGCGCGCGCGAGTTGCGGCCGGTGGTGGCCGCGGCCGATCACATCCTCGACATTCATTCCACCAGCCAGGACGTGGAGCCGTTCTGGGTCTATCCGTCCTTCGCGCGCAACGCGAGCGTGGCGCTGGCGATCGGCCGTCCATCGATTCACCTGGTCATGCCCAAGGGCCTGGGTTCGGGCACGCCGCTGATCCAGCACGGCCGCCATGGCGAGACCGAGGGCCCGGCGGGCGCCGCGCTGGTGGCCGAATGCGGGCAGCACTTTCTGAAGGCGACGGCCGACGTCGCGACCGCCGTCACGCTGGATTTTCTGGGTCACTTCGGGCTGATCGAGCGCAAGATCACGCCGCCCGGCCCGCAGCGCCGCTTCGAACTGGTCGAGACGCGCATGGTCAAGACGCCCGAGTTCGCATTCACGCGTCCGCTGCTCGGCTTCGAGACCTTTGCCGAAGGCGAGCTGATCGCCACCGACGGTGCAGACGAGATTCGCTCCCCCTGCGACCAGTGCACCGTGCTGATGCCGACGCGCCAGCCGATCGTCGGTCGTGAGGCGGTGTACCTGGCCCGGCCGCTCGCGGATTGATGCCCGTGCCGCCGACCCCGCTCGGCCGTGGCCGCGTCGCGGGGCTGGCCTTCTTGTTCCTGTGGTTCCTGATCGGGGGCATCGCGCATTTCGCTCTGACCGAGACCGAAATGCGCATCGTGCCGCCCTACATTCCATGGCCCCGGGCCGCGGTGCTCGTGAGCGGCGTGTTCGAACTGCTGGGCGCGGCGGGGCTGCTTTGGCGGCCGGTGCGCCGCCTCGCGGGCTGGGGGCTGTTCGCGCTGACCGTCGCGGTGACGCCGGCGCACATCTACATGCTGCAGCAGCCGGAACTGTTCCCGTCGGTCCCGTATGGGGCACTGGTGCTGCGCCTGCCGATCCAGGTCGCGCTTTTGGCGCTCATCGCATGGTGCACCAGCCCGCCGAAGCGGGCCGGCCTCATGCATCGATGAAGAGCGCCGGGTCGACCATCGTTCGGTTCATCATCACGCCCCAGTGCAGGTGCGGGCCGGTCACGCGGCCGGTGGCGCCGACCGCACCGAGAACGTCGCCGGCTTCGAGCGCCTGACCCGGCCGCACATCGATGCGGCTCAGGTGGCAGTACATGGTGAGCAGCCCGCCGCCGTGGTCGAGCCAGACCGTGTTGCCGTTGAAGAAATAGTCGCCGGTGTCGATGGTGCGCCCCGCCATCGGCGCTTGCACCGGCGTCCCGGTCGACGCTGCGATGTCCATGCCGCTGTGCGGATTGCGCGACTGGCCGTTGAACACGCGCCGCAGCCCGAACGAGCTCGAGCGGCGCCCCGGCACGGGCACCTCGAACGGGACGGACACGCCGCGCGAGCCTTGGGTGAAGGTGGCCATGACCTGCGCCTGATGATCGCGCTCGCGTTCGTAGCGCGCCAGGTTCTCGGGCGAGAGCTCGACCTTGCCGGGCGCCACTTGCAGGCGCTGCTCGCTGTAGCGCTTGGGCGCGATGGAGTAGACGATCCGGCGCACGGCACCGCCGCCGGCCGGCCGCACCTCGATGCTGGCCTCGCCTGGCGTGGCCGAAAGCGGAATGCCGACCAGCACCTGCCAGGCGATCGCGTCGCCGAGCACCAGCAGCGGCACGTCGCCGGCAAATGCCTGGGGCCGTTCAGCCGCGGGGCCGAGCGACAGCCTTGCGATGCCACCGGGTACCTGCGAGGCTCTGGGCCAGACATCCTGGGGCGGGTCTTGTTGCTGCCTCTGCGTTCGCGTCTGCGCGTTCGAACCGGCCGCCGTAAGCAGCAGGCCCGCGCCACCCAGCAGCGCCGAGCGTCGACGAAGCATCGCCCCGGCCATCACGGCGTCCACGAATCGCGCAGCGTCGCTGCACGGATCAACACCAGTCCGCCGTTGTCGCGGACCACCGAGAAGTACCCGTGGCGCTCGACCTGGATCGGCTGAGACAGGGCCTCTGCCGCCAGCCAGGTCTGGACATAGCCCTGGCTCGTGACCAGGCTGCGCGGGTTGAGCTCTTGTTCGAGCGCTTCGCTGCCGGGCTGCGGGGCTGCGAAGAGCCGCTCGTACAGACGTATTTCTGCCGGCACGGCATCGGCCAGCGCCACCCAGGTGATGTTGCCCTTGACCTTGACCGCGTCGGCGCCGGGCGTGCCGCTCTTGGTGTCCGGCACCAGTCGGGCCTGCACCTCGACCAGCCGGCCTTCCGCGTCGCGCGTGGCGCCGATGCATTCGACGACGTGGCCGTACTTGAGCCGCACCTTGTTGCCCGGAAAGAGCCGGAAGAAGCCCTTGGGCTGGACGTCTTCGTAGTCGCTGCGCTCGATCCACACCTCGCGGCCGATCTTGAAGCTGCGCTTGCCCCAGTCGGCATGGTGCGGATGCACCGGCGCGCTGCAGTCGTCGACGAAGCCGGCGCCCATCACCTCGTCCCAATTGGTCATGACGAGCCGCACCGGGTCGAGCACGGCCATGGCGCGCGGTGCCACCGGGTCGAGGGTGTCGCGCAGGGCGGCTTCGAGACTGACGTAGTCGATCCAGCCGCCGGATTTGGTCACGCCCGATCGTTCGCAGAAGAGCTTGAGCGCCTCGGGCGTGTAGCCGCGGCGGCGCAGGCCGGCCAGCGTCGGCATGCGCGGGTCGTCCCAGCCTTCGACGTGGCCTTCTTCGACGAGCTGGCGCAATCGGCGCTTGCTGGTGATGACGTGCGTGACGTTGAGGCGTGCGAATTCGTACTGGCGCGGGTGTGGGCTGGCGATCAGCCCGCCTTCGGCCAGGCGGTCGAGCAGCCAGTCGTAGAACGGGCGCTGGTCTTCGAATTCGAGTGTGCAGATGCTGTGGGTGATCTGTTCCAGCGCGTCCTCGATCGGATGCGCGTAGGTGTACATCGGATAGATGCACCAGGTGTCGCCGGTGTTGTGGTGCGTGGCCCGCCGGATGCGATAGAGCGCCGGATCGCGCAGATTGATGTTGGGGCTGGCCATGTCGATCCGGGCGCGCAGCACGGCCGCGCCGTCGGGCAACTGGCCGTCGCGCATGGCGCGGAAGCGCTCGAGGTTCTCGGCCGCACTGCGGTTGCGGAACGGGCTGTCGGTGCCCGGCGTATTGAAGTCGCCGCGGGCGAGGCGGATCTCTTCGGCGCTCTGCTCGTCCACGTAGGCCAGGCCGGCACCGATGAGGTATTCGGCGGCGCGGTACATGAAGTCGAAGTAGTCGCTCGCGAAGTATTCGTGCGCGACGACGACGCCGGGCCGCGCCGGGTCGTCGGCCAGCGCCGGCTCGTAGCCCAGCCACTTCACGGCGTCGCGGATCGCCTCGACGTATTCCTGCTCTTCGCGCTCGGGGTTGGTGTCGTCGAAGCGAAGGTGGCAGACGCCGCCGTAGGCCTTCGCGAGTTCGAAGTTGAGCCAGATGCTCTTGGCGTGGCCGATGTGCAGGTAGCCGTTGGGTTCGGGTGGAAAGCGGAGCCGGACCTTGGCCGGGTCGTTCATGCCCCGGGCATGGAGCTGGGCGTCGCCGGGCGAGCCGCCCCATCGACGGTCGGCGTAGCGGCCCTGTTCGAGATCGCTTTCGATGACGTGGCGCAGGAAATTACTGGGTTTGGCAGGGTCTGGATCAACGGCGGAAGTCATTCATTCATTCTAGGTTGAGGGTTTTCCATGTTTCATTTGGCAACATTCTTCACACGGCATCGTGCACCGCGTTGACACGTCTGCCGTTCAATAAGGACATGGGTGCCAGGCGCCCTCCCAACAGGAGTTTCACGATGAGCCTCAATCGTTCCACTTTCTTCAAGTTCGCTGCCGCTGGCGCTATCGCTGCGGGCGCTCTGTTCGCGGCATCGTCGGCCAGTGCCGGCGTGAGCTGGTCGGTCGGCATCAATGCGCCGGGCGTGGCAGTCGGCGTGGCGGCACCGCCGGTGTATTACGCGCCGGCTCCGGTCTACTACAACGCTCCGCCGGTTTATTACCGGCCGGCGCCCCCCGTGTACTACCGTCCGGCCCCGGTCTATTACGGTCCGCCGCCCGCCTACTACCGTCCGGCTCCCGGCTACTACCGTCATCATCACCGCCACGGCGGCTGGCGCTGAGCGGCAGCGGCAGCGGCAGTTCAAGCTTTCCTGCTGTCACGACGCACGGACCGGCCCACTTCGGTGGGCCGGTTTTTTTGTGCGAGCTCACATGGCGCGGAACAAGTGCGCGTAGAGGCGACTGACCGGGATCTTCTCTGCGCGGCCCCGCAGCGACAGTGTCAGCTTGCCGATGTCGTCCCGGTGGATCGATTCGATCGAGTCGCTGCGCACCACGGTGCCTCGGTGAACCTGCCAGAACACCTGCGGATCGAGCTGGGTCAGCAACTGCTTGAGCGGCGTGCGGATCAGGTATTCGGCGTTCGCGGTCAGCACCCGCAGGTATTTGTCGGCGGCTTCGAAGTAGATGACTTCGTCGATCGGCACCATGCGGATCGTGTTGCCCGACGAGCCCGCTTCGCTGGCCGCGATGAGGCGCAGCGGTGTGCCGGGCTCTGCGGCCGGGCCACCGGCGCCGGCCGTGGCGAGCAGCTTGCGCCATTGCGCCAGCGTGCTGGCCAATGCATCTTGCGCCGGCACGCTGGCTGCGTTGCGCAGTTCGAGCGCCTGCCGCAGCCGGCTCACCGTCCGCTCGAGCCGCTTGGCCTGCACGGGCTTCAGCACGTAGTCGATGGCCTGGGCGTCGAAGGCGCGTGCGGCGTATTCGTCGTAGGCCGTGACGAAGACCAGCTGCGGCATCGGTGTGTCGTCGGCCGGCCAGGCGTCGGCGAGTTCGGCGGCCGCACCGAGGCCGTCGAGTCCGGGCATGCGGATGTCGAAGAAGAGCACCTGCGGCAGCAGCCGGAGCGCTTCGCGCACGGCGCTGTGCCCGTCGCCGACGACGGCCAGCACGTCCAGTTCGGGCCAGGCCTTGGCGAGTTCGGCCTGCAGGGCCTGGGCCAGCAGGGGTTCGTCTTCGGCGACGAGGGCGGTGGGGCGGTTGGCGGGCTTCATGACGGCAAGGGGAAGGCGACGGTGGCGCGGGTTCCGCCGTCGGGGCCTGCGGACAGCGACATCTCGCTGCGGTCGCCGTAAACGGTGGCCAGCCGTTCGCGAACTTGCGACAGGCCGAAGCCGCCGCTCTCGTCGGTCGGGCCGCGCAATGTCGACTGCGCGGCGACGGCGTCGGGGTCGAGACCCACGCCGGTGTCGCTCACGTCGATCACCACGCGCTCGCCGTCTCGCCGCGCGCGAACCGTGATGCTGCCGCCCTCGACGCGCGGCTCCAACCCGTGGCGAATGCTGTTTTCCACCAACGGTTGAAGCATCAGCGGCGGGACCGGCACGGCGGCCAGGTCGTCAGGAAGCTCGAGGGCATAGGTCAGGCGGGGGCCCATGCGCACCGACATCAGCTCCAGATAGTCGCCGAGCCGCGCGAATTCGGCCGACAGCGGATGGGCCAGCGCGCGCGAGCCGCTCAGCGTCACGCGCAGGTAGCTGTTGAGCCGATCGAGCATCGCCACGGCGCGTTCCGGGTCAGTGGAGATCAGCACGCGCAGGTTGGCGAGGGTGTTGAACAGCATGTGCGGCTCGAGCTGCGTTTCGAGCAGCTTGAGCCGCGCGTCGGCGGCGTCGCGCTGCGCCATGGCGATGGCGCCTTGCAGAAACTGGCTGCGGCCGCGGCTGTAGTAGTAGTAGCAGATCGCGATGGTGGCGGTGAGGGTGATGACGAGTGTCGAGATCTGCTTGGACGGCGCGGCGCTCCACAGTTTGAGCGGCGAGTTGCCAGTCCATGCGTCGCCGATCGCGTTGCCGGCCAGGAAGCCGACCGCCACGCCCGCAATGACCAGGAGGATGCCCGGCAGGCCCATCGGCCACGGCTTGTCGCTGCGGCCCCGGAGCACCACCCGCCCGATGTCGATCACCAACCAGCTGATCATCCCGATCGAGAGCGAATAGATGAGCTGCGAAGTCCAGTCGCCTTTTCCGGACACCGCCAGGGCGCCGGCGATGATGCAGCAGAAGACCGCCGTCGAGATCCCGTGGCGAAGCATGTCGCCGAGGTTCTTCGGCGAGAACGTCGATGCCAGGTTCACCAGCGGTCCCGGCCGGCCAGCGCCTTGCGCTCGCGTGCCACCAGGCGGTCGTAGAAGTTGCCGCCCGGCATGACGAAGAACACCACCGCGCCGTGGATCAGCAGGCCCAGGCCCCAGCCCATCAGCGGATACACCGCCCAGCCCTGGCCGCGAGAGGCCGAGATGAACACCAGCAGCAGGTTGACCAGAACGTACACGGTGGCGTGGATGAACCATCCCATCTTGGCGCCGGCGCGGCGGCGTGCCAGGCGTTCGATCGGGTCGGTGTGGAGATCGTCTGTCTTCATGGTGGGCTCCTTGGGTGGCTGATCGGGTCAAACGCGCTGGGCGTCGGTGGTGACGGCGTTGGCATGGGCGCTCAGGGCGAATCCGGCGCGGTCGGTGCGCACCGCCAGGGCCAGGAGCCGCGCGGCGCGGCCGAGGAAGATGCCGCTGAACGCGCCGTACGCCATGCCGATCCCGAGCGAAAAGTCGGCCGCGTGCCTGAGTTCGGGGTGCATCGCGATCATGACGCCGACGACGTACTTGGTAAAGAAGATGCCCATCATCAACAGCAGCGGAACCGCGCTGCCTCGCACCATGAACGACCGCGCGGCCGCATCGTAGCGGGTGCCTTCCGGCAGCGGGCGGCTCATCACGACGACGCAGGCGATGGCGGCCACCACCGCCCAGGCGGCCAGGACCGTGGGCGACATGCCGAAGGCCGAGACGATGCCCAGGGCCGACAGGCTGGTCATGACGACCGGCATCAGCGCCGTGCGCCAGAGCGGGACCGAACCGGCGAACAGTTGCTTGATGCCCAGCCAGACGAGGAGGGCGAGGAGGACGAACACCCAGCGGGGCGTGTGAGTCAGGATCTGGGTCAGCAGGGTCAGCATGGTGTTTCTCCGATGGAACGAAAAGTGGAAGGACGGTCAGACGAGGCCCAGGACCTGGCCCCAGAGGAGCTGCCCGAGGTAGCGGCTGGGCAGCAGGGTGAAGGCGCCGGCGACGATGCAGGCGCTGGCGTAGGTCACCTGCATCGAGATCCGGTGGCCCCGGATGTCGTGCTGCGCCAGCTTGAAGAAGGCCCGACCCAACCCATAGAAGGTGGCGGGCACGAGCAGGTGGATCGGCGTGTAGCCCGCCAGGTTCGGCAGCCTGAAATCGCGGATGAAGATGGCCGACACGGCCGTCATGACGATCAGGGTGACCCAGGCGTAGCCCAGCGCGCGGTGCAGCCGGGGGCGCTGCTCGCGTCCGCGGCGCGACCAGAGCACCACCGGTCCGAGTGCCAGTGCACCGATGGCGGCGGTCATGTGAACGGCGATGGTGTGGGTCATCTGCATGGCGGGCTCCGTGGTTCGATGGGCGGACTGTGCCGCCGCGCCCCGCCGCCCGCGACCGCTTTGCGACGAACTGCAGCAGCGCGGCGCGAAATGCAGGCAGGGGGAGCCGGCTGCATGGCCGAGACGCACCGAAACCGCCGCCGGACCGGCCGCCAGCGGCAGCTTTACAGGGGCTTTACGCTCGGTAATGGTTGGGCGCTACGATGCGGCGCTCCACTACGGGTGGCCTGATTGCCATTCTTTCCGCCTGATGAATTCCCCCATTCCGCCACCGCCTGCCTTCGACCCCCACTCAGGCGCTCCAGGCGCTCCAGGCGCTTCAGGTCCCCCGGGTTCTTTCGATTCGTCAGGCGCTCCAGGCCGAGCAGATGACCCCCGCCGTCCGCCGTCCCGCCGCCGGCGCTGGATCGGAACCCTGGTGGCCCTGCTGGTGGTGCTGGCGCTCGCAGGCGCCGCCTGGTGGCTCATCAAGCGCACCCAGCAACCGCCCGAAGGCGGGCCGGGCTTCGGCGGCGCGAGTTCCACGGTCGGGCACGCCACGGCCACCCAGGCGCAGTTGCCCGTGACCATCGAGGCGCTCGGCACCGTCACGCCGCTGGCCACGGTCACGCTCAAGCCGCAGGTGGGCGGCGTGCTGATCGAAGTGTCCTTTACCTAGGGGCAGATGGTGCGCAAGGGCCAGCTGCTCGCGCGCATCGACCCGCGTCCTTACGAGCAGGCCCTGATGCAGGCCCAGGGCACCCGGGCGCGGGACGAGGCGCAGCTGCAGGCGGCGCGCGTCACGCTGTCGCGCTACCGCACGCTGCTCGGCCAGGACTCGATCGCCCGGCAGGACGTCGACACCCAGGCCGCGCTGGTCAAGCAGCTCGAAGGCACGGTGATGACCGACCGCGCGGCCGAAGGCGTGGCCAAGCTCAACCTCGACTACACGCGCATCACCGCCCCCGTGGCCGGCCGCATCGGCCTGCGCGCGGTCGACGTCGGCAACACCGTCACGGCCAATGCCACCACCGGCATCGCCGTGATCACGCAGATGAACCCGATCGACGTGCAGTTCGCCGTGCCGCAGGACCGCGTGCCCGACATTCAGTCCAGGACCACGCAGGGCGCGCAGCTGCCCGTGCGCGTGCTCGACCGCAACCGCGCGGAGGTGCTGGACACCGGCACCTTCCTCACGCTGGACAACACCGTCGACACCAGCACCGGCACGGTCAAGGCCAAGGCACGCTTCGACAATGCCAAGGCCAACCTCTTCCCGAATCAGTTCGTCAACGTGCAGATCACGCTGCGCACGGTCGACGCCATCGTGGTGCCCGTGACCGCGGTGCGCACCGGGCCCAACGGCACCTACGTCTACGTCGTCAACGCCGACCGCACGGTGTCGATGCGCACGGTCAAGCGCGGTGAGAGCACGGTCGACGTGGTGGCGATCGTCGACGGGCTGAAGGCGGGCGAAGACGTGGTCACCGAAGGCGGCGACCGCATCAAGGACGGCGCCCGCGTGCAGCTGCAGGGCGACAAACCGCGCGTCGCGCGCCCGCCGGGCGCGGGCAACGGCGAGAGGCGGCGGCGCCCCCCGGCCTGATGCAGCGGATCGCATGAGCCCATCGCGTCCCTTCATCGAGCGGCCGGTCGCCACGGCGCTGCTGATGCTCGCCATCGTGCTGGCGGGGCTGGTGGGCTTTCGCTTCCTGCCGCTGGCGGCGCTGCCGCAGGTGGACTACCCGACCATCCAGGTGCAGACGCTCTATCCGGGCGCGAGCCCCGAGGTGATGAGCCGCACCGTTACCGCGCCGCTGGAGCGCCAGTTCGGCCAGATGGCGGGGCTGGACCGCATGAGTTCGACCAGCGCGACGGGCGTGTCGATCATCACGCTGCAGTTCGCGCTCGACCAGACGCTCGACGTCGCCGAGCAGCAGGTGCAGGCCGCCATCAACGCCGGCGGGTCGCTGCTGCCGGCCGACCTGCCGGCGCCGCCCGTGTACGCCAAGGTCAATCCGGCGGACGCCCCGATCCTCACGCTGGCGGTGAGCTCCGAGACCATGCCGCTGACCGAGGTGCAGAACCTCACCAACACGCGGCTCGCGCAGAAGATCAGCCAGGTGAGCGGCGTTGGGCTGGTGTCGCTGTCGGGCGGCCAGCGCCCGGCGGTGCGCATCCAGGCCGACACCGGGGCGCTGGCCTCGGTGGGCATCGGCCTCGACACGTTGCGCTCGGCGATTTCCGCCGCCAATTCCAACAGCGCCAAGGGCGGCTTCGACGGCCCCAAGCGCTCCTACACCATCAACGCCAACGACCAGTTGGTGACCGCCGCCGACTACAAGAACCTGATCGTCGCCTGGAAGAACGGCGCCCCGGTGCGCATGACCGACGTGGCCCGCGTGATCGACGGCGCCGAGAACACGCAGCTGGGTGCGTGGGCCGCGGTCCGATCAGAGTCCGATGCCGTGCCCGGCCTGTACAAGGCCATCATCCTGAATGTGCAGCGCCAGCCCGGCGCGAATGTGATCGGCACCGTCGACGCGATCAAGAAGCAGTTGCCGCAGCTGCAGGCGTCGCTGCCGGGCGCGCTCAAGGTCGAGGTGCTGAGCGACCGCACCACCGGCATCCGCGCCTCGGTGAGCCACGTGCAGATGGAACTCGGCCTGGCCGTGCTGCTGGTGGTGCTGGTGATCTTCTTCTTCCTGCACAGCGTGCGCGCGACGGCCATCGCCAGCATCGCCGTGCCCATCTCGCTCGTCGGCACGCTGGGTTGCATGTACCTGCTCGGCTACAGCCTGAACAACCTGAGCCTGATGGCGCTGACCATCGCCACCGGCTTCGTGGTGGACGACGCGATCGTCATGATCGAGAACATCGCGCGCTACCTGGAGGAAGGCGAGACGCCCTTTGCCGCGGCGGTGAAAGGCGCGACGCAGATCGGCTTCACCATCATCTCGCTCACGGTGTCGCTGATCGCCGTGCTGATCCCGCTGCTCTTCATGGGCGACGTGGTGGGCCGGCTGTTCCGCGAATTCGCGGTCACGCTGGCCATCACCATCCTGATCTCGGCCGTGGTGTCGCTGACGCTGGTGCCGATGATGGCGGCGCGCATGCTCAAGCCGCAGTCCGAAGAGGGCGGTCGCTTCGGCGCTTCGGTGCAGCGATTCTTCGACCGGCTGATCGGCCGCTACGACGTGTGGTTGCAATGGGTGTTCCGCCACCAGCCGCTCACGCTCGTCGTGGCGCTGCTGACGCTGGCGCTCACCGTGCTGCTCTACGTGGTGATTCCCAAGGGCCTGTTCCCGACGCAGGACACCGGGCAGCTGCAGGCCCGCATCGCGGCTGCGCAGGAGGTGTCGTACGACCGCATGGCCGAGCTGCAGCAGGCGGCCGCCAACGCGATCCTCCAAGACGCGGACGTGCAGAGCCTGAGTTCGGTGGTCGGCGTCGATGCCGCCAACAACACCTCACTCAACACCGGCAGCATGATGATCAACCTGCGCGGCAGCCATGACGCGCAGGAGGTCGTAATGACGCGCCTGCGCGAGCGCGTGCGCAGCAACGTCGCCGGGGTCTCGCTCTTCCTGCAGCCCACGCAAGACCTCACCATCGACGCCGAGACCGGGCCGACCGAATTCCGCGTCTCGCTCGAAGGCGCCGACACGGCCACCGTCAACCAGTGGGCCAACAGGCTGGTCGAGCGGCTGCGCAGCGTGCCCGAGGTGCGCAACCCGACCACCGATGCCGGCGCCCAGGGGCTGGCCGCCTACGTCGACATCGACCGCAACACCGCGTCGCGGCTGTCGGTCACGGCGAGTTCGGTGGACGACGCGCTCTACAGCGCCTTTGGCCAGCGCATCGTGTCGACCATCTTCACCGAGACCAATCAGTACCGCGTGATTCTCGAAGCGCAGCGCGACGCGCTCTCTTCGCCGAAAGAGCTGGGCAACCTGCAACTGCGCACCGGCTCAGGCACGCCGACG
>JAHJOG010000253.1 GCA_018820395.1 Gammaproteobacteria bacterium
AAAACGGCGTCGAGGTCGCCCGTGGTGAGCCCCGCAGCGCCCAGGCGCGCGTCGAGCTGCCTCAGGTTGAATCCGCAGTCGACGAGCAGCCGGGAGCGGTGGCCTTCGGAAGTCGCCTCGACCAGCGTGGCGTTGCCCGCGCTGCCGCTGCCCAGACTGCGAAATCGCAGCATGTGCGGCGGCTACTTCAGGTCGTCCGCGATCACCTTGACGATGCGTTGCGCGTTTTCTGAACTCTCGGGTGCGCCCGCTTCGTTCAGCACGGCCACCGTGCTCGTTTCGCCCTGGCCCTTGACCACGATGCGGAACTTGAGCGGTGCCTCGGTCTTGCTCGACCCGCCGAAGGTGAAGAGCTTGCCGAAGAAGCCCGGCTCTTTCTTGTCGGCATTGGGCGTCACGTAACGCACGAAGTAGGTGCCGGCGCTGCGGTCGCGGTCTTCGACGGTGAAGCCAGTGCGGTCGAGCGTGAGCCCGACGCGGCGCCAGGCGCGCTCGAAGTTATCGTCGATTTGGACGATCGGCTGGCCGTTGACATTGGCGATGCGGGCAGAGCGCACGCTGGTTTGCGTGGCGGCCAGGATCTTGGATTGCTCCTGCGAAACGCCCAGCTTCACCATCAGGCGGCGAAGGAATTCGGCTTCGAGTTCGGGGTCGCTGGGGCGGGGCTGCCAGATGGTCTGGTCTTTGCGCGACGTGTTGTAGACCTCTTCCATGCCGCGATGGCTGATGAAGATCTCGGTGCCGTTGGCGGTGCGCTCCAGGCGGGTGCGAAAGCGGTCGAGTTCACCGGTGGAATACACCGAGTCGACCAGCTTGCCCAGCGTGCCGCGAATGATGTCCTGCGGCAGCTTGGCGCGGTTTTCGGCCCAGTCGGTTTCCATGATGCCGAGATTGCGCTGGTCTGTGGTGAGCAGGAACCCGTTCTCCTGCCAGAAATCACGCACCGGCTCCCAGAGCTGCTCGGCCGGGCGCTTGACGACGATCCAGCGCTGGTTGCCCTCGCGCTCCATGCGCACGTCGCCGACCGCGGAGACGGCCGTGGGCAGCCCGGGCGCATTGGCGATGCCCGCGCGGTACGCGTTGGCCGAGACCGGACCGCCCGGGATGGCATAGCGGTTGTCGCGCGAGAGCTGGGTGAGGTCGGGGGGAACGTCGAGGCTCGGGGCCTTGCCGGCGCTCTTGTAGTCGATCTTGTCGCTCTCCAGAACCGAACAGGCGGCCAGTGCCGTGACAACGCTCAGCAGGGCAATTCGCGAAAGGGTGTTCAAGTGGGTCATCCTTCTAGCAATGTTTTTGCAATGTTCTCGCAATGGGGCTCGATGAACCGCACGGGCGGGTGTTGGCGCCACGCAGGTTCAGAGCGCGCGGCGCGCCAAAGGTTGCACGCAAGCACGCGCGAATCATCAAGATGTGTCAATCGCGCAGCAGACCACTGTCGCGCAGGGCCGACTCGACCGTGGGCCGGAAGGCTGCCGACAGCTCGGTGAGAGGCAGCCGCATGGTGCCGCCGCACAGGCCGAGCCGCGCCATCGCCCATTTGAGCGGGATCGGGTTGGGTTCGATGAAGAGGTGGCGATGCAGCGGCATGAGCTCGAACTGGATCTGCATGGCGCGGCGGGCATCGCCGGCAATGGCGGCCACGCACAACTCGTGCATCTTTCGCGGCGCGATGTTGGCCGTGACGCTGATGTTGCCCTGGCCGCCGCACAACATGAGTGCGACCGCCGACGGGTCGTCGCCGGAATACACGGCAAAGGATTTGGGCACGTCGCGGATGAGCCACTGAGCGCGTTCGATGCTGCCCGTGGCTTCCTTGATGCCGATGATGCCGGGCACCCCGGCCAGGCGCACTACCGTGTCGTGGGCCAGGTCTGCCACCGTGCGGCCGGGCACGTTGTAGAGCACGATGGGGAGGTCGCCCACGGCTTCGGCGATGGCCTTGAAGTGCTGGTATTGGCCCTCTTGTGTGGGCTTGTTGTAGTAGGGGACCACCTGCAACTGGGTGTCGGCGCCCACGCCCTTGGCGAACTTGGCCAGTTCGATGGCCTCGCGGGTGGAATTGGCCCCGCAACCCGCCATGACCGGCACGCGGCCCTTGGCCTGCTCGACCGACACTCGGATGATTTCGCAATGCTCTTCGACATCGACCGTGGGCGATTCACCGGTGGTGCCGACCACGCCGAGGCAGTCGGTGCCTTGCTCGATGTGCCAGTCGATCAACCGGCGCAGGGCGGGATAGTCGACGCTGCCGTCTTCGTTCATCGGCGTGATGAGTGCGACGATGCTGCCTGTCAGTTGCTGCAAGGGAGTCTCTTTGTCGGTTGAACGAAAAGACGACATTCTACTGACACGCCGAATGCCCAGACAGTACGTGGCGGGCCGGCGCGCCGCTCGGCTCGCCCGGGCGCACTGCCGCCACGCGCTGCACGAACCGATCGGGCTGCGCAACGAAGCCGTCTTCGTAAGCCACGATGCGAAAACCCGCGCAGGCCGTGAGCAACTCGCCCGGCGCCAGCAGGAAGTCCGGGCGCGACGGCTTGCCGACCGTTTCGTTGCCTTGCGCGAAGGTTTCGTAGATGAGCACGCCGCCCGGCGCGACCGCGTCCGCGATGTCCGGCAGACGGGGCCGCCACAGGTAGTTGGTGACCACCACCGCGCCGAACGTCCGGTCGGCGAAGGGCCATGGGCCGGCTTCGATATCGGCCTGCAAGACATGGCCCCAGGCCGACGCAGCCTGGACGGCTTCGGCCGATCGATCGACGCCCGTCATGGCGTGTCCCTGTTCGGCAAGCCAGCGCATGTGGCGCCCGTTGCCGCAGGCGACGTCGAGCGCTTCGCTGGCCGGCGCGATGAGATGCGCCCAGCGCAGGAGCCACGGCGAGGGCGTCAGATGATCGTGCATGAGGATTCGGCAGGCGCCGTCGGTCAGATGCGCACCGACCGCCCGACGAACAGGATCGGGCCGGTCGGTCGTCCCGTGGTGGAGCCGCCTTCGGGTTCGAGCGTGAGTTCGAACAGCTGCTGTTCGCCGATGGCCGGCGACCGCGCCGCCGGCACCTGGATCGGACCGGCCGACGTGACGAGGCCGAGCGAGGTCGGATCGGCCGCCCCTTGCGGCTTGGTCCAGAACTGCAGCGTCTTGCCCGCTGGCACCGAAGCCTGCGGCCCCACGGCGACGAGCCGGATCGTGTCGCCCGCGGCGGCTTCGACGATCCAGCCGGTGCGCTGCGTGTCGGGTGCCTGGAGCAGGGTGATGTAGCGCTCGACCGGGGCGGCAGGCCGGAACACGAGCAGTGCAGCCAACAGCACCGATGCGGCGATGCCGATGCCTGCGGTGAATTGCCAGCGGCGCAGTCTCTGCCACAGGGCATCGTTGGCCGCGGGTGGCCGGGTGCTCGCCGCGACCGGCGGTGCCGCGGGAGTTGCCGCAGGCGGCCGCAGGCGCGACTCGATCGCGTCCCAGGTCCGGGCATCGGGCTGCGCCTGACCGGCGCGCGAACTGAGGGGCAGCAAGCGGTCTTGCCAGCGGTAGACCTCTTCGCTCAATGCCGCATCGGTCGCCAGCCGGGCTTCGAGCTGCGCCCTGAGCGATGCATCGAGCGTGCCGAGCACGTACTCGCCCGCGGCTACCACACGGTCTTCGGGATCGTCGAGGTTCATGCGAGGCACTCCTTCAACGCCAGCAAGCCGCGCCGGATCCACGACTTGACCGTGCCCACCGGCGTCGACAGCTCTGCGGCGATCTGATCGTGCGTATAGCCTTCGACAAAGGCGCTCACGATGCACTGGCGCCGGTTTTCTTCGAGCTTGTCGAGACAGCGCTGAAGCGATTCGGCATCGGCGTGCGGCAGCGACTCGGCATCGACGGCGAGCGACGCGCGATCGGATAGGGCTTCCAGGTCGTCGCCGACGAAGACTTCGCGCTTGACGCGCCGTGCCTCGTCGAGTGCGCGGTGCCGCACCACGGTGTAGATCCAGCCGCGCGCCGAGCCGAGCGAGCGCTTGTACGTGGCCGCGCGCTGCCACACCAGGATGAAAGCCTCCTGCAGCACGTCTTGCGCCATGTCCGGGTCGCGCAGGATGCGCTGGGCCACGGCCAGCAGCCAGCGCGCCTCGCGTTCGTACAGGGCCCGAAGCGCGAAGCGCTCGCCACGCGCGCAGGCTTCGAGCACGGCTTCGTAATCGAAATTCTCTGCGTGAGTGGGCATGGACCTCGGTGCGGGGCAGGCGTTGAAAACGTCGCAGATTCTAGAGTGCGACGCCATGCCCCTCGGGCCCATGCACGATGCGATCAGAATTTGATCGCCACGTCGATCAGGTTGTCCGGTCCGCCCGCGCCTCCGATCTGCGACAGCGCCGCGTTGCCGCTGGTGTTCTGGAACAGCGTGGCAGCGCCCGTGGTGAGCGAGATCGTGTAGAGCGAGAACGGGCCCGCATTGCCCGCGCGCAGTGCGGCGAGCACCAGTCCGTTGGCGCCGCCGCCGATGTCGAACCCGGCCGTGGATGCGATGTCGATGCCCAGCTTGCCGACATCGACCAGCACGCCGTCGTTGGGCGGGTTCTGCAGCGTGAGCACGTCCTGGTTCTGTTCCAGGTTGTAGAGCGACGTCGCCGTGGTGCCCGCAAAGCTGTTGGTGTAGGCCGCTGCGATGACCGACGCGGGCGCCGATGCGCGGTTGATGACGCCATCGGTCGTGGTGAAGCCGGCCGTCGTCGTGACGCCGTTGGCGGTGACGGTCTCGACCGCGATGCGCAGGTCCTGCCCGTCGTTGCCGATCACGCGCAGGCGGTCGGCCACGGGATTGAAGTCCACGCTGAAGCTGGTGCCGGTGAGCGCGGCGAAGGGCAGGGTAGCGTCGGCCGGGTCGGCCACCAGCGGTCCGATCAGCGTCGCCGCGCCTGTCGCGGGGTCGATGGTGAAGAGCCTGGCGGCAGTCGACAGGCCGTACAGCACGCCGTTCTTCGGGCGGAAGTCGATGCCCAGCAAGCTTTCGCCACCGCTCAGGCCGGTGATCGGCGCCGACTTGGTGAAGGTGTTGGGCTTGAGGGGGTCGAAGGCCGCGAGGAGGTTGCCCTTGGTCAGCGCGTAGGCGGTGGGCGCGGGCGTGGCTGCGAGTGCGAGACCGGTGATCGGCGCGCCGCCGGCGATGGTGCCGACCTTGGTCGCGGCGTTCGCGGTGGCGCCGAGGTTGATGCGGTACAGCGCGGTTTCTCCGCCGACCGTGAGGGCTGCGAAGCCGGCGTTGTTGGTGGCATCGATATCGAAGCCGTTCACGCTGTCGGCCGTCACGCCCAGCGTCACGCCGGCGTTGAGCGTGCCGTTGTTGGGTGGGTCTTGCAGGTGCAGGCGGCCGGCGGTGACGTCGAGGTCGTACAGCTGCGTGGTCGCGGTGCCGGCAAACGAATTGGTGTAGGCCGCAGCAGTGATGCTGGAGGTGGCTGGCGAGATCGTGCCGTCGGTGATCGCGGCGCCCGTGTCGACGTTGACGCGCAGGTCTTGCCCGGTGTTGCTGATCACCCGCAGACGATCGGCCGCAGGGTTGAAGTCGACCGCGAAGCGCGTGCCGTCCAGCGCGGCGAACGGGTTGTCGTCGCCTGCTGCAACCGTGAGAGCAGACTTGAAGGTGGCCTGGCCCGTGGCCGGGTCGAGCAGGTAGATCTTGCCGGTGCTGCCGAGCGCATAGAGCTTGCCGTCTGCCGGGCGGATATCGATGCCCAGCAGCGATTCACCGGAGGGCACGCCGGTCACCGCGACCGTGCCGACAAGGGTGCCGGGCGCCGCGCGATTGAAGGAGATCAGGTTGCCCGCCGCCAGCGCGATCGTGTCGCCGACCTGGACCGGGCCGGAACCCACGGGCGGAATCGGCGTGCCCGGAATCACGGGCAGCGCAGGTGAATCGTTGCCGCCGCCACCGCCGCATGCGGCAAGGCCGAGCACGGCGAACGACAGGGCTGAAGACAGGGCGGATCTGCGAAACGACATGGTGGGGGTCTCCTAGGGTCCGACGCCCGCCGGTCGGGGATCGACGGGCGCTGCGTTCACCCCCCACTACGAGGCCGCCCGCGATGGCGGATGCACCCGTGCCCATCCATTTCGTAAAGATCTAGAAACAGCTCCAGACCTGGTTGACCATCATGATCAGGAAATCCGGCTGCTGATAGAGGCCGAAAATCCCCGCCAACAGCAGCATCGTTGCAGCCAGCGCAATGCCCAGCCCCACGCGGGATCGGCGTGCCGGAGCGTTGCGCGGGTGGTCGGTCATGCAGGCTGCATGGCTCGGCGCACGATCGGCGCCTCGCGCACGGGCAGGTTGATGAGTGCCGCGAACACGCCCAGCGCGATCGCGATGTACCAGACCACGTCGTAGTTGCCGTTGCGGTCATAGAGATAACCGCCCAGCCAGACGCCGAGGAACGAGCCCACCTGGTGGCTCAGGAACACGAAGCCGCCGAGCATCGACAGATGCGCCACGCCGAAGATCTGCGCCACGATGCCACTGGTGAGCGGCACGGTCGAAAGCCACAGGAAGCCGATCACCGCGGCGAACACGTACACCGTGATCGGCGAGATAGGCACGTACAGAAAGAGCGAGATCGCCACCGCGCGGCCCAGATAAATGGTGGCGAGCAGCTTGCGCTTGGCCAGCCGCGCGCCGAGCGAGCCGGCGATGTAGGTGCCGAAGATGTTGAAGAGACCGATCAGCGCCAGCGCGTAACTCGCGACCTCGGGCGACAGGCCCTTGTCGCGCAGGTAGCTCGGCATGTGCACGCCGATGAACACCACCTGGAATCCGCAGACGAAATAGCCTGCCATCAGCAGCACGAAGCTCGGATACTTGAAGGCCTCCTGCACGGCCTGCAGGATGGACTGCTCGCGCGGCGCGATGGAGCCCTGCCCCAGCTTGGGTTCGCGAAGTCCGAATGCCAACGGAACGATCAGCAGCACGATGACCGCGAGCGCCAGCAGCGCCTCCTGCCAGCCCAGCCTCAGAATGAGCTGCCCTTCGATCGGCACCATGAGGAACTGGCCGAACGATCCTGCCGCCGCGGCCACGCCCATCGCCCAAGAGCGTCGCGCGGCCGGCACCTGACGGCCGATCACGCCGTAGATCACGGCATAGGTGGTGCCCGCCTGCGCCGCGCCCATCAGCACGCCCGCCGTCATCGTGAATATGAAGGGTGTGGGCGACAGCGCCATGCCCACCAGGCCGAGTGCATAGCAGGCCGCGCCCGCGAGCAGGACCCGGAACGCGCCGAGCTTGTCGGCGAGCATGCCCGCGAAGACGCCGATCACGCCCCATGAGAGGTTCTGGATCGCGATGGCCAGCGAAAAAGCCTGCCGCGACCAGTTCTGGTCCTGCGTGATCGGCTGGAGCCACAGTCCGAAGCCGTGTCGGATCCCCATCGACAGCGTGACGATCATGGCGCCGCAAATGAGAACCTGGCGGATCGTCAGGGTGGGATGGGGAGTCTGCATGCGTCGAATGTAGCCAGTTCGCGCGGGAACCGCCTGTCGCCGGGACCGCTGCCACTGATGGTATTTGCGCCCTCGATCGATGCCCGGCAGGCATCAATGGGGCGATGGGGGCGCACTGCAGAAGCAGTCACTGGATGCCCATCCAGCCTTTTCGCGCAGCGCTCACTACAATCCGCCGATGGCTACGACTCCCGCTTATTCCGAAGGCTCCATCCGTGTCCTCAAGGGACTGGAGCCCGTCAAGCAGCGCCCGGGCATGTACACCCGCACCGACAACCCGCTGCACATCATCCAGGAAGTGCTCGACAACGCGGCCGACGAGGCGCTCGCAGGCCACGGCAAGAAGATCAAGGTCACGCTGCATGCCGACGGTTCGGTGTCCGTTGAGGACGACGGACGCGGCATTCCCTTCGGCCTCCATCCGGAAGAGAAGGCGCCCGTGGTCGAGCTGGTCTTCACGCGGCTGCACGCTGGCGGCAAGTTCGACAAGGGGAGCGGCGGTGCGTACAGCTTCTCCGGCGGCCTCCACGGCGTGGGCGTGAGCGTGACCAATGCGCTGTCGAAGCGGCTCGAAGTCATCTCGTACCGCGAAGGTTCGGTGGCGCAGCTGGCCTTTTCGGCGGGCGACGTGATCGAGCCGCTCAAAATCCGTCCGCAGGAAAGCGCCTCGGCCAACGCCGACGGCCCGCGCGACCGCAAGCAGGGAACCACCGTGCGCGCGTGGCCCGACGCCAAGTACTTCGAGTCCGCCGTCCTGCCGCAGCAAGAGCTGGTGCATCTGCTGCGCAGCAAGGCCGTGCTGATGCCCGGCGTGACCGTCACGCTCGTGCACGAGAAGAGCAAGGAAACCCAGCAGTGGCTCTACAAGGGCGGCTTGCGCGACTACCTGATGCAGACGCTCAACGGCGAGCCTGTGATCCCGCTCTTCGAAGGCGCGGGCTATGCCGACAGGCAGGCCGACAACTTTGCCGAAGGCGAGGGCGCCGAATGGTGCGTGGCCTTCACCGAAGACGGGCAGCCGGTGCGCGAAAGCTACGTCAACCTGATCCCGACCAGCGCCGGTGGAACGCACGAGAGCGGCTTGCGCGACGGTCTCTTCAACGCGGTCAAGAGCTTCATCGAGCTGCACTCGCTGCTGCCCAAGGGTGTGAAGCTGCTGCCCGAAGACGTGTTTGCGCGCGCGTCGTACGTGCTGTCGGCCAAGGTGCTGGACCCGCAGTTCCAGGGCCAGATCAAGGAGCGCCTGAATTCGCGCGACGCCGTCCGGCTGGTGTCGAGCTTCGTTCGACCGGCGCTCGAACTGTGGTTGAACCAGCACGTCGACTACGGACGCAAGCTGGCCGAACTCGCCATTCGTGCCGCGCAGACGCGACAGAAGGCGGGCCAGAAGGTCGAGAAGCGCAAGGGCTCGGGCGTGGCGGTGCTGCCAGGCAAGCTGACGGATTGCGAAAGCCGCGACATCGCGCACAACGAAGTGTTCCTGGTCGAAGGCGATTCGGCGGGCGGCAGCGCCAAGATGGGCCGCGACAAGGAATGCCAGGCCGTGCTGCCACTGCGCGGCAAGGTGCTCAACACCTGGGAAGTCGAGCGCGACCGGCTGTTTGCCAACAACGAGATCCACGACATCTCGGTGGCACTGGGCGTCGACCCGCACGGCATGGACGGGGCCGACCTGTCGGGGTTGCGCTACGGCAAGATCTGCATCCTGAGCGACGCGGACGTCGATGGGTCGCACATTCAGGTGCTCTTGTTGACGCTCTTCTTCAGGCACTTTCCCAAGCTCATCGATGCCGGACACGTCTACGTCGCCAAGCCGCCGCTTTTTCGTGTGGATGCGCCGGCGCGCGGCAAGAAGCCGGCGTCCAAGGTGTATGCGCTCGACGAGGGCGAACTCACCGCCATCCTCGACAAGCTGCGCAAGGACGGCGTGCGCGAAGGCGCCTGGACCATCAGCCGCTTCAAGGGCCTGGGCGAGATGAGCGCCGAGCAGCTGTGGGAAACCACGCTCAACCCGGACACGCGTCGCTTGCTGCAGGTGCGGCTGGGACGCTTCGACACCATGGGGACGAACGGCGAGATCACCAAGCTCATGGGCAAGGGCGAGGCTGCGGCACGGCGCGAGTTGATGGAATTGCGGGCGGACGATGTCGAAGTGGATGTTTAGGCTCCCCCCCAGGCTGCGCGCACTGCGTGTCGCTTCGCCAACCCCCTGCCGGGGGCGGTCCGGGTGCTTCCGCTGCGCGGGCGCACCGGGCCTCTGGAAAGCGTTGGGCACGGCGCTTCGGATGGGTGTGCTGGGCCTCCTGCTGGGGCCCTTGGCTGCGCATGCGGGGGACATCTTCGGGTACATCGACGAGAAGGGTGGGGCGCACTTTGCTTCGGAGAAGCTCGATGCGCGCTACCAGTTGTTCTTTCGGGGCGGGGAGAGTTTCGACACGGCCAAGGGGCTGTCGCCGCTGGGGCGCGGGGTGCGACCGGATGGCAAGGTGCCGGCGGCGTCGCAGGCCTTGCTGCAGATGGTCGAGTCGTCGCCGGGCTATGTCTCAGCGAAGAAGGCGCTGCGCGAAGCAGCGCTTCGGCATTCGATCGACTACGAGCTGCTGCAGGCGCTGGTGGCGACCGAATCGGGTTTCGACCCGCAGGCCGTGTCGCCCAAGGGCGCGATGGGGCTCATGCAGCTGATGCCGGACACGGCGCGGCGCTACGGCGTGGCGGCCGACAAGCGTTCGAGCATCGAAAAGAAGCTCTTCGATCCGCGCATCAACATCACTGCCGGCGCGCGCTACCTGGGTGATCTGATCGCCATGTTCCCGGGCCAGCTCGAACTGGCGCTGGCTGCCTACAACGCCGGCGAAGGGGCCGTGCAGCGCGCGGGCAACAAGATCCCGGGCTACCGCGAAACGCAGAACTACGTGAAGACGGTGCTGCAGCTGTATGCCTACCTCAAGCCGTCGGCGGCGGCGGGCGGGCGCAGCGGAGGCCGCATCCGCATGGAGATGGCAGTGCCCCAAGGCGGCGCCTTCGGCCGTGGCAACATGCCGCCCGCGTCCGGCGAAGGGCGCCGCGCTCCTGCGATGCCGGACATTCCGGTCGATCTGCCGCAGGACGGGTCGTTGCCGGCGACCTGAAGCCCGCACGCTCCCGCGCGTCTCCGACCCTCGCTGTTCGCCCTTCGCCCTTCGCCGTTCGCATTCCGCCATTCGCTTCCTACTGATTTTTCTTTTCTGGTTCCATGGACAACCCACCCACCCTCGATCTGCTGCCGCCCGATGACGACGGCAGCGTGACCCTGGCCGACTACGCGCAGACCGCCTATCTCGAATACGCGCTGAGCGTGGTCAAGGGCCGCGCGTTGCCCGACGTGACCGACGGGCAGAAGCCGGTCCAGCGGCGCATCCTGTATTCGATGTCCCGCATGGGCCTCGGCTTCGGTGGCGCCAACGGCACGGTCGGCGCCAAGCCGGTCAAGTGCGCGCGCGTGGTCGGCGACGTGCTCGGCCGCTTTCATCCGCACGGCGACCAGGCCGCCTACGACGCGCTGGTGCGCATGGCCCAGGACTTCTCGCAGCGCTATCCGCTGGTGGACGGGCAAGGCAACTTCGGCAGCCGCGACGGCGACGGCGCCGCCGCCATGCGCTACACCGAGTCGCGCCTGTCGCGCATCACGAGCCTGCTGCTCGACGAGATCGACGAAGGCACGGTCGACTTCATCCCCAACTACGACGGCTCGACCGAAGAGCCGCGTCTGCTGCCGGCGCGGCTCCCGTTCGTGCTGCTCAACGGCGCAAGCGGCATCGCGGTCGGCCTGGCCACCGAGATCCCCAGCCACAACCTGCGCGAGATCGCCAACGCCTGCGTGGCGCTGATCAAGAGCAACGGCAAGTTGTCCGAAGAAGAGCTGCTGGCCCTGGTGCCCGGTCCCGACTACCCGGGCGGCGCGCAGATCATCAGCAGCCCGGCCGACATCGCCGACGCCTACCGCACCGGGCGCGGCTCGCTCAAGGTGCGCGCGCGCTGGAAGATCGAAGAACTCGCGCGCGGCCAGTGGCAACTGGTGGTCAACGAATTGCCACCGGGTGTCAGCTCGCAACGCGTTTTGGAGGAAATTGAAGAGATCACCAACCCCAAGATCCGTGCCGGCAAGAAAGCGCTCACGGCCGAGCAGACGCAGCTGAAGTCGGCCGTGCTGTCGGTGCTCGATGTCGTGCGTGACGAGTCGAGCAAGGATGCGGCCGTGCGCCTGGTGTTCGAGCCGAAGACTTCGCGCATCTCGCAGGAAGAATTCATCGGCACGCTGCTCGCGCAGACCTCGCTCGAAACCTCGTCGTCGATCAACCTCACGATGATCGGCATCGACGGCAAGCCGACGCAGAAGTCGCTGCGGCAGATGCTCAACGAGTGGATCGCGTTCCGCGAGATCACGGTCGAGCGGCGCTCGCGGCACCGGCTCGGCAAGGTGCAGGACCGCATCCACATCCTCGAGGGACGGCAGCTGGTGCTGCTCAACATCGACGAAGTGATCGCGATCATCCGCGCGTCGGACGAACCCAAGGCCGCGCTCATCGCCCGCTTCGGCCTGAGCGACCGGCAGGCCGAAGACATCCTCGAAATTCGGCTGCGCCAGCTGGCGCGCCTCGAGGCGATCCGGATCGAGCAGGAACTCAAGGGCCTGCGCGAAGAGCAGAAGAAGCTCGAAGACATTCTGGGCAGCCCGGCCGCGCTGCGGCGCCTGTTGGTGAAAGAGATCGAGGCCGACGCCAAGACCTTCGAAGACGCGCGGCGCACCTTGATCCAGGCCGAGAAGCGCGCCGTGGCCGAAGTGCGCGTGGTCGACGAGCCGGTGACGGTGATCGTGTCGGAAAAGGGCTGGGTCCGCACGCAGAAGGGATGGGCCGGCGAGCGCGCGTCCAGCGCAGCAGCGCCCGAATACAACTTCAAGTCGGGCGACGCGCTCTACGGCGCCTTCGAATGCCGCACCGTCGACACCTTGCTGGTGTTCGGCACCGCCAAGGACAAG
>JAHJOG010000254.1 GCA_018820395.1 Gammaproteobacteria bacterium
GCAGGCTTTCACCACCGCGTCGGCGAGCGTGCCGATGGTCGACGCGCCGCTCATGCGCTGCACCGCGTCGCCGAGCAGTTCGAGCAGCTTCTGGCTCGGCAGGTCGACCGTCTCGACGCCGTCGACGCTGCCCACGGGTTCGACTTCGAGCAGCAGCTCGCCGCCCGGAATGCGGTGCAGCGCATGAGCGGTGCGTCGACCATCGGCACGCTCGCCGACGCCGTGGTCAAGGCCTGCCGCAACCTGCTGGGCTACGACCGCGTGATGGTCTACAAGTTCGACCCCGACGGCCACGGCAAGATCATTGCCGAGGCGCGCGACCCGCGGCTCGAATCGCTGCTCGGCCACCACTACCCGGCTTCCGACATTCCGCAGCGCGCGCGCGAGCTCTATCTGCGCAACCGGCTGCGCGTGCTGGTCGACGTCAACTATGTCGCTGCGCCGCTCGTGCCGACGCGGCTCCCGGGCGCCGACGACGAGTTGGACATGTCGTTGTGCTACCTGCGCAGCATGTCGCCGCTGCATCTGCAATACCTGAAGAACATGGGTGTGACGGCGACCGTGGTCGTCTCGCTGGTGCGCGAAGGACGGCTGTGGGGGCTCATCGCCTGCCACCACTATTCCACCCGTAACCTGCGCTTTGCGGTGCGCGCCGCCGCCGACCTGATCGCCGAAGTCGCGTCGACCCGCATCGCCGCCATCGAAAACTACGCCTACGCGCAGGTCGCGATCCAGGTACGGCGCCTCGAGCAGCGGCTGATCGAGGCCACTTCCACCGAGGGCGACTGGCGCGTGGCGCTGTTCCGCAATCCGCGCACCCTGCTCCAGCCGCTCGACGCCACCGGCGCGGCGCTGTTCTACGAGGGCGAGGTGCTCACCGCCGGCGAGACTCCCAACACCGCCGAGCTGCGCGAGCTGCGGGACTGGATCGACGCACAGCCTTTCGACGGCCTGTTCCAGTGCTCGTCGGTGTCGGGCGCGAACGCCGCCTTCGAGTCGCTCACGCCGAGCGCGAGCGGTGTCGCCGCAGTCAAACTCTCGGCCTCGCGACCGGACTACCTGATGTGGTTTCGCAAGGAGCAGCTGCTCACGGTGACGTGGGCCGGCGACCCGTCCAAGCCGCTGGTCGACAACGACCCGCTGCACCTGTCGCCGCGGCGTTCCTTCGCGGCCTGGTCGGAGATCGTGCGCGGCACCGCGCTGCCCTGGTCCGCGTCGGAACTCGCGCTGGCCCGCGCGTTCGGCGCGTCGCTGGTCGACATCATCGTGCAGATCAATGCCGTGCGACTGCTGATCGCCGAAGACCAGCTGGCGCAGATCCGCTCGACCGTTTCCGACTCGCAGGAACCGGTGCTGATCGCCGACGCGCAGGGCCGCGTGCTGTTCGCGAACCCGGGCCTGCTGCATCTGCTCGGGCGCCGCGGCGAACCGTCCGAAAAGCCGCTGGCGTCGACCGCCGAGCTGTTCGAGCAGCCCGAGCACGTGCGCAAGATCCTCCGGTCGATCGCCGCCGAACGCCAGCCCTGGCGCGGCGAACTCGGGCTGGCTGCCGAGGGCCGCACCGTGCCGGTGGCGGTGCGGGCCGAACTCGTGCCGGCACGCGACGGATCGGTGCTCGGCTTCTTCCTGATCTTTGCCGACCTCACGCACAGCCAGCGGGCCGCCGAGGCGCGTCGCCACCTCGAACAGTCCATCTCGCAGGCGGGACGGCTCGAAGCGGCCGGCGTCACCCCGCGCTCTCAAGCCGGCGGCGCACCGGAAAACCGCGACGTGATCAGCGCCATCCTGGCCAACGCCAGCCTGGCGGCCATGGACATCGCGGATGGCAACATGGGACCGGCGGTGGCGCCCCTGCTCGAAGAACTCGAAGCCTCCACCCGGCGCGCCACCGCGCTGTTCGGCCGGGTCAAGGCCTTCGGCGGCTGACCGGCTTCGGCGCGAGCGCGTCCACTACGGCTTCGAACCCGCGCCGGCCGCAGGCTGCGCAGGCGCTTCTGCGGCGGCCGGCTGCGCGGGCGCCTCGGCCGCCGTTGGCTGGGCCGGAGCTGCCTCGGCGGGAGCTGGTTGGGCCGCATTCCCGGCGGCGGGCTGGGCCGCAGCGGCGCTCGGCATCGCCGCAGCCGCAGCAGCGCCGGAGTTGCTTGCGACGGTGCGCACCTTGCCCAGCTCCGGATGGTTGGACAACATGCTCGCGCCGTAGAGCGGCTTGTAGGCGCCCTGGTGGCAGGTGGCGCAGTTGACCTTGGGCGCATCACCCTGCGACCCGAGGCGAGTCGCCGGAAACACGCTCGCCAGCGGATCGAGGTACTGCGCGTTGAGATCGCGCGCCATGCGGATGCCATACCACGCGGTCCCGCGCGGCGGCGAGCTGGTTTCCCAGTCGCCGAAGGAGCGCGTGTTGTGGCAATAGGTGCAGTTCACGCCCAGCGATTCCGACATGTGCATCATCAGGCCGTAGGTCCATTCGGTCTGCTTGGTCGACTGCCGGTTGCCGGTGGGCAACGCGGTGGTCCCGATCACACGGATGTTGGACGCCTGCGAAAGAAAGGGCGTGAACGGGTCGTAGGGCAGAGACGCCATCGCCACGCTGGCGGCGGGCATGTTCTGTCCGGCCTTGTTGCCGAGCGTGTCGCTGCGCTGGGGCTGCGTCGGCGCCTGCGTCCAGACGTTGGCCGGCACTGGCTGGCCCCGGTGGCAGGTGTAGCAGGTCACGCCGGTGTCGGCGACGTGCGTCTTCCAGTCGGCGTTGATGTGCTGCGTCATCTGCAACATGCGCCGCGCGACGACCTTGGTGTAGAGATCGTCCGACGCCATGTTGTTGCCCGCGTGGCAATAGGTGCAGCCTTGCGCCGGCGAAACCCAGGCCGTCATCGACACCATCAGGCGGGTGAACTCGCCCACGCTCAGGTCGTTGAGCACCCGGACGTTCTGGAACACCTGGCCGGCCTTGGGGCCTGCGTCGGATGCCGGCGGCGTGTCGGGCGGCAAGGCGTTCTGCGGAGCCTGCGCCTGCACGGTGCGCGGGTTGTAGACCTGTTCCATGCCGGTGCCGCGGAAGCCGCGCTGCACCGAGTCGACCGGGGGGCGTTCGCAGCCGGCCAGGAGCGACAGCAGGCCCAGCGAGGCCGCAGCCAGCGCGCGTTCGAACGAAGTCTTGTTCATGGCCGCACTCCCGGCAAGGTGGAAGGATCGATCACCGGCGAGAACACCGCCGGATAGATCGGCGCCACGTGATGCTTCACCGCCCAGAGGTACCAGTTGTCGACCACGGTGCCGGTGAGCAGGATGCCGATGCCGCCCACCAGCGGGCAGAGCACGGCGAACCACCAGGCCCAGCGGTGGATCGATTCCATCGTCGCGTTGAATCCCATGGTCCAGCGCCAGAACAGCGCGGCCCGCTCGCTGGCCGTGCCCCGGTCGACGATCTGCTCGATCTCGCGCTCGCCACCGAACCGGCTGACCGCGAGGATGGTCGCGCCGTGCATCGCGAACAGCAGCGTCGAGCCGTAGAGGAACGCGATCGACAGCATGTGGAACGGGTTGTAGAACAGGTTGCCGTAGCGGATCGAGAAGGCGGCCGTCCAGTCGAGGTGCGGAAAGATGCCGAAGGGCACCGCCTCGCCGAAGCTCCCCATCAGGAGCGGTCGGATGAAGCCCAGCACCAGCATCAGCCAGATCGCCGAGGCGAAGGCCCAGGCCACGTGCGTGCCCATCTTGAGCGCGCGCGCCCGGCGGTACATGCGCACCCACCAGAGCAACACCGACGAGGTCATGAAGAAGCCCGCCATCAACCACCAGCCGCCCTCGTTGAGCGGCGGAAACAGATGCAGCCCGTTGCCCGGCGGCGGCGGCTCGAGCGCGAGCCAGGGCAGCTGCCGCACGAACTGGATCGGGTCCCAGTTCACCGAGGCCAGCATGTTGAGCCCGACGATCTCCAAAGCGATGAAGAAGCACAGCGCCGACGCGAGGCCGAACCAGCCGAGATAGATCGGGCCGAGCTGGGCGTCGCCGAGCTTGCCGAGCCAGTGCACGTGCGTGGGGCCGAGATCGCGTTCGCGGTTGCCGCGATCGAGCGGCACCCCGGCATAGGACGGTGCGACGACCTGCACCCGGGTGAAGATGTTCTGGTATTCGGCCATGCGATGCTCCTCGGTTCAGCGCCAGATCGGGAGGTTGAGCCACCAGGTCCACCACTCGGGCCACCCGCGGGTCCAGAAGGGCCCGCTGATGACGATGCAGACCGCGCTCCAGAACGCCGCCGACAGCGCCAGGAACAGACCCAGCCGGTGGATGCCGAGCGTGCCGATCGAGTAGCCGATCGTGTCGCGGAAGAAGGTGTTTTCGTGTTCGGCGGTCTTGACCGTTTCACCCTTGGGCGGGTTGGTCGCCGACAGCACCAGCGCGCCGTGCAGCGACAACGCCATCACGGTCGTGAAGAAGAAGCTCACGGCCAGCATGTGCGCCGGGTTGTAGTGGAAGTGCAGGTATTGATAGCCGGTGTTCGACACCCAGTCGAGGTGGCTCATGATCCCGTACGGGAAGCCGTGGCCCCAGGCGCCCATCAGCACCGGGCGCACGATCACGAGCGTCACGTAGGCCAGGATGGCGAACGAGAACGCGAACGGCACGTGATAGCCCATGCCGAGTTTTCGGCAGATCTCCACCTGCCGCAGCGCCCACGACACGAAGGCCCCGGTGGCGCAGACCGTGATGATCTGCCACAGCCCGCCTTCCATCAGCGGCGCCATGCGCAATCCGTATTTGAGATCGGGCGGCGCGATGTTGATCTGCCACAGGTTCCAGGTCGGCCCCTGCGACGCGCCCCACACGATGAGCAGTGTGCCGACGAGCGAAAAGAAAAGCGTCGTCACGCCGAAGAAGCCGACGTAGAACGGGCCGACCCAGAAGTCGAACAGGTCGCCTCCGGTCAGCGTCCCTCCCCGCACGCGGTATTTGCGCTCGAAACTCAGCATGGCCATGTTCTGCCCCTCGGCCAGATACGCATCGCGTGCTCCGGCAACCAGCGTCAATGCAAAAGAAAAGCAGGCAGGGGTTCGACGAAGTTCGCGCACGAACCCCCGCCTGCCGGTAGGAACCGGCCGGCTATTTGCCTGTCGGTGCCGTCGCGGGCGCTGGCATGGGAGCCATCTGCCCTGCGACCGTCGCGCCCTTGCGCGGACCGTCGAGCCAGTTGAACCGGTCGGTGCTCAGCAGGATGAAGTGAATCACCAGTGCCAGCACGAACAGGAACGTGAACAGGGCGATCAACGTCCTGCGCGGATCGAAAAGCATCCAGATTCGCCACATGTGATGTCTCCTCTAGGCGTGAAAGCCCATGGAAATCGCAGCCATCGCGACTTCCTTGGCGTCGTTGACGATCGACGCATAGCCACCCGGACCGGGTAGCCATGGCCGCCATTGCCACGCCAGGAAATGCGCGACGACAGCGATCAACGTGAAGATGATGAAGCTCGTCATGAATATCCCGTGAAACTCTTTGGCTTCCTGCTCGGTCAGACCGGACAGGGAGCCATCCCTACTTGGACCCATGGTTATTTCTCCAGAAAGGCCTCATGGCCACACCGCGCACTTCCCCCGCGGCGGGGATTGCAGCGGCGTTAACCGCAACAACTACTTCTGCGGCTCTTACGCCGCAAGGTTCTCTGATGAATGAGGAGCGCGCGTTCATGCGGGCTCCCCCTGTCGCAACGTCTCGCGGGCGCGCAGCACGCACTCGGCCGTGACGCGCGCATCGCCCGTGCGGCGCGCTTCGCGCTCGGCGCGGTCGCGCAGGCGCTTGGCCGCCGAGATCTGCACCAGCACCGGCTCGGCATCGACCAGGTCGTCGAGCAGGCGGTTGGCGTCGTCGTCCCAGTCGCATTCCTTCGCATCGCGCGCGTCCAGGCGCGATAGCGTCGCATCGACCCGGTCGAGCTCGCTGCCCAGCGGCAGGATGTGGAAGAGCGCGTCGAAGAGCGAGTTGCAGAACTCCTGCACGATGTAGGTGGCGCCCGAATACCCCATGAAAGGCGTGCCCGTGTGCCGCCGGACGATGGGCAGCGGGAACGATGCCGGCACGAAGCTCGTCTTCATCATTCCGCCGCCGCCGCATTCGGCGAGATAGATGCGCTCGTTGTAGCTGCCGAAAAGCACCAGCGGCGTCTTCTCGTGCACCAGCCGCCGTGTCTCGGCGTTGTCGGTCTTCGCGCCGGGCTTGCGCGCCACCGCGAAGTTGCAGGGCAGCCCGAGTTCGTCTTCGAGAAAGTGGCGGATGCCGCGACTGTACGTTTCGCCCGCCACCACGCCGAAGCTCGCCGTGCCGAAGAAGTCCTGCGTCACCGAGCGCCACAGGTCCCAGATCGGCTTGACGGTGCTGTGCTTCTCGCGCTCGATGAAGGGCTCGGGGTCGAGGTGGAGCAATTCGCCCAGCGCGCGCAGGAAGCGCGTCGTGCTGTGCAGCCCGATCGGCGCCTGCAGGTACGGCCGCTCCAGCGACTCGCACAGCGCGCGGCCGAACTCGCGGTACATGCAGACATTGGCATCCGCTTCGACCAGCCGCGACACGTCGGCCAGGTGGCTGCCGAGCGGGAACACCATGTTCACCTCGGCGCCGATGCCCTGCACCAGCCGCCGGATCTCGGCCAGGTCGCTCGGCGAATTGAAGGTGCCGTAGCTCGGCCCGATGATGTTGACGCGCGGTCGCTCGCCGGCCGGCCGGTCGGCGAAGGGCTTGCGCGCGGGCACTTCCTTCAGGCCGTATTCCGACCAAAGCCACGACATGGCGCGGTTGGCGCACTGCCACTGGTCCTCGTCGATGGTGCGCGGCAGGAAGCGCTGGATGTTGGTGCCCGACGGCGTCACGCCGCCGCCGATCATCTCGGCGATCGAACCCGTGACCACCACCGACGGCAGGTCCGGGTCGAGCGCCGCATGCGCGCGCCGCATCGACCCTTCGGTGCCTTCGCGGCCCAGCTGCTCCTCGGCCAGGCCGGTGACGACGATCGGCAACTCGTGCGGCGGGAGCGCGTCGGTGTAGTGCAGCACCGAGGTCACGGGCAGGTTCTCGCAGCCGACCGGCCCGTCGATGATCACCTGCAACCCCTTGATGGCGGTGAACACGTACACGGCGCCCCAGTAGCCTCCCGCGCGGTCATGGTCGAGGACGAGCATCAGATCGCCTCCTGCTTCTTCTGCATCTTCTTCATCAGCCGGCGCGTGTTGGCCTTGAAATCCGGGCGGTCCTGCGGCACGCCGGCCGCTCCTTCCCAGACGCCGGCCGCATGGCCTGCGCCGGCAGTGCCGAAGAAGTCCTTCATGGCTTCGAAGCGCGGCTTGTTGGCGATCGCTGCGCGCACCACGGTGCCGAGCGAGCCGGCACCGGCCGGCCCCATCAGCGGCCGGGCCGAGATCAGGTTGGTGAAATAGAGCGCGGGGCGCGATGCTTCCTTGGCGGCCTGCACGATCGGCGTGGTGCCGATGGCCAGGTCGGGTTCGAACTCATGCATCGCCGCGAGGTCCTGCTCCAGCGACGCGCGAAACTGCACGTGCACGCCGCGGGCTTCGAGCCATTCGCGATCGCTGTCGCTCCAGGGTGTGCGCGGACATGCGGTGCCCACGTAGCGCAGGTCGGCACCGCTCTCGACCAGCAGTCGGCCCACGAGCAGTTCGGACCCTTCATAGCCGCTGAGCGTGATGCGCCCCTGGATCGGCGCCTTGGCAAGCGCCCCCTTGATCGCCGGCAGCATCGCGTTCTTGACCGCGTCGATGCGCGCCTGCGGCACGTTCGCGACATCGCCGATCGCCTGCAGCCAGGCCTCGGTCCCGTCGTGCCCGACCGGCGCGGAGCCGACGATCGGCCGGCCGGCCGTCTCGAACTCGCGCACGCTGGCGGTGTAGAACGGATGCACGGCGGCCACGATCTGGCAGTCGAGCGCGGCATAGAGCTCGCGCCATTCGCGCGTCGGCACCACCGGCCCGGCCGCGAGCCCCATCGGCTGCAGCATCGCGCCGATGATCATCGGGTCGGCCGGAAACACCTCGCCGAGGAGCGCCACCGACGGCCGGTCGCTGCGGCCCGCGCGCGGCGCCTGCACCGGGCCGGCCTGCGCTTCGAGGCGCGCGTATTTCAGCATCGCCGCGGCCAGCACGTCCTTGGCTTCGGCATGCGTGGGCACCCCGAAGCCCGGCACGTCGATGCCGATGATGCGCACGCCGTTGATCTCCTTCGGCAGGATCTGCAAGGGCACCCCGCTCGCCGTCGGCACGCAGAGATTGATGATGACGATGGCGTCGTACTTCGCGGGGTCGGCTTCCTTGTGCACCGCCTCGCGGATGTCCTCGAAGAGCTTGCCCGTCACCAGCGACTCGGAGTTGAAAGGCACGTAGCCGACGCTGCGCCGCGCGCCATAGAAGTGCGAGGTGAAGGTGAGCCCGTAGACGCAGCAGGCCGAGCCCGAGAGGATGGTCGACGTGCGCCGCATGCGAAGGCCCACGCGCAGCGCGCCGAAGGCCGGGCACATGCTCTGCGGCTGATCGTGCGGGCCGGCCTTTGCGTCGCGCGGGTAGTCGGCGGCGTAGCGCGCCAGCGTTTCCGACTTGCCGGCCGACTTGGCTGCGGCGAGCAGCGTTTCGCCGCCCGAATGGCAGCCCATGCCGTCGCCCTCGATGGCGGCGGGCTCCTTCAGGGCGACGATGGGAATGGTGGCGTGCATCAGGGTGCCCTCAGGCCTCGTCGTAGACGACTTCGAGCGACTTCTTCTGCACTTCGGTGCGCCCGCACATGTCGAACTGGGTGGCGGGTTCGAGCACCACGTCGCGGCCGACCGCCGACGCGGCGAAGAGACCGAGCAACTGGTCCTGCGTGAGCGGCCGGGGCCGCATCGGCAGCGAAGTGGCGACGTTGGCGGCCAGCTCCTCGAACATCGGCCCCC
>JAHJOG010000255.1 GCA_018820395.1 Gammaproteobacteria bacterium
CGCAGCTGTCTGAGCGCAGCGAGTTCTGCGAGACCCCGCGAAAGGCGAGTACCGCAAGGAAGCCCGAAGGGCCACCGCAGTGAAGCCGGCACAGCTCGCACTGCCTGCCGGGCGGACTGTCCACGGGACAGCCCTACCCACGGGACAGCCCTACCCACGGGACAGCCTACCCATGGGACAGCCCTACCCATGGGACAGCCCCACCCATGGGACAGCCCCACCCACGGACCAAACGAACGCACGCGCAGCCCGATCGACAGCCTCAGTCCACCTTCGCACCCGAAGCCTTCACCACCTTCGCCCACTTGGTGTGTTCGGCGTCGATGAACTTCGCGAATTCCGCGGGCGTGCTGCCGCTCGGGATCGCGCCTTGGGCCATGAGCTTTTCCTGCATGGCAGGCGTGGCCAATGCCTTGGCCACTTCCTTCTGAATGCGGTCGATGATGTCCGGCGGCGTGCCGGCCGGCGCGAGCAGACCGAACCATGAACTCGCTTCATAGCCCTTGAGCGACGGCCCGCCAGCTTCTTCGACCGTCGGAATGTCGGGCAGGGCCGGCGAGCGCTTCGAACTCGTCACGGCCAGCGGCTTGAGCTTGCCGCCCTTGATCTGCGCCATCGACGACGGCAGGTTGTCGAACATCACGTCCGCGCTGCCGCCCACCAGGTCGAGCAGTGCCGGGCCGGAGCCGCGGTACGGGATGTGCGTCATGAAGCTGCCCGTCATGGTCTTGAAGAGCTCGCCGGCCAGGTGGATCGATGTGCCGCTGCCGCTCGACGCCATGTTGAGCTTGCCCGGATTGGCTTTGGCGTACTTGATGAAGTCGGCCACGTTGTTGATGTTGAGCTCTTTCGCCTTGGCGACGTTCATTTCCATCACGTTCGGCACGGAGGCGACTTGGGTGATGGGCGCAAAGTCCTTGATCGGGTCGAAGGGCAGCTTGGGGTACAGCGCGCGGTTGATGCCGTGCGTGCCGACCGTGCCCATCAGCAGCGTGTAGCCGTCGTTGGGCGCCTTGGCCACGATGTCTGCGCCCACGTTGCCGCCAGCGCCGCCGCGGTTGTCGACGACGAACTGCTGGCCGAACGCCTTGGACAGCTCGGGCGCCACGGCGCGCGCCAGGATGTCGGTCGTGCCGCCCGGCGTGAACGGGACGACGATGCGCACGGGCTTGGTCGGCCACGCATCCTGCGCACGCGCCGCGCCGGGATGCGCCGCGCACACGACGCTCAGTGCGGCCACGGCCAATGTCGACAGCGCTGCGCGACGCTTCGGTGTGAAAGTCGTTTGAGGCATGAAATCTCCGTCGAGGAAAGATGAATTTCGGATCCGGGCCGCCCCGCCGCATCGGCCGGACACCCGCTGAATCCGATGTTTTTACAGGCGTTGCGCCCGATCCGCTGCGGGTGATTACCCCGTGACGGCCCCGGCCCGCGGAGCGAGCAGCGCGCGTGCCGCCTGCGCGATCTGCTCGGCGCTCACACGCGACTGCGCTTCGAGCACCGGCGAGTAGCCCACCGGGATGCGCGGTGCGCCCAAGCGCGCTACGCGGCATCCGGTTGCTTCTGCGCAGGCCGCGGCGATCTCGGCACCGAAGCCTGCCACCTGCACCGCCTCGTGCGCCACCAGCAATCGACCGGTGCGCGACACCGACGCCAGCACGTGCTCGCGGTCCCACGGCCACAGTGTGCGCAGGTCGATCAGGTCGACGGAGATGCCTTCGGCCGCCAGCAGATCGCAGGCGGCGTTGCAGGCCTGGACCTGGCGGCTCCAGCTCACGAGCGTCAGCGCATCGCCGTGCCGCAGCGTCGCGGCCTTGCCGAGCGGAACGTCCTGCAGTTCGTCGACATCGCCGCGCAAACCCCACAGCGTCTTGTGCTCGATGTAGACGACCGGATCGCCGGAGCGCATGGCCGAGCGCAACAGCGAGAAGTTGTCTTGCGGCGTGGATGGGCAGACCACCACCAGCCCCGGCAGGTGGGCGAACCAGGCTTCGAGCGACTGCGAGTGCTGCGCCGCCGACGCATCCCAGATGCCGCCGGGCATGCGCGCGACCAGCGGCACGCTGCCCTGGCCGCCGAACATGAATCGGTTCTTGGCAGCCTGATTGACCAGTTCGTCCATGCCGCACAGCGCGAAGTCGACCACGCGCATTTCGACGACCGGCCGCAGGCCCGCGAGCGCCATGCCCACGCCCGCGCCCATGATGGCAGCCTCGGAGATCGGCGTGTCGATCACGCGCTCGGGGCCGAACTCCTGCTGCAGGCCCTTGTACTGCCCGAAGATGCCGCCGCGGCCGACGTCTTCGCCGATCACGACCACGCGTTCGTCGGCTTCCATCTCGCGCCGCACCGCGAGCACGGCGGCTTCGGCATAGGTCATGGCCTCCGCTGTCGCGATCGGCGTGGAGATGATCGGGTTGTCGCTCGTCAGGTCCATTGGCCGGCTCCGGTGGTCTGCACGTCGGTGTAGGCGGCCGCCGGATCGGGCCAGGGTGCTGCGGCGGCCGTGGCAAGGGCGGCCTCGACCTCGGCGTGCGCGTGGTTCTCGATCTCGTCGATGGTCTCGACCGCGACGCCGCTCTGGAGCAGCTGCGCTCGGGCGCGCGCGATCGGGTCGGTTTCAAGCGCCGCTGCCAGTTCGGCCGGGTCGCGGTAGGCCGCGGGATCGACCGACACGTGGCCCTTCACGCGGTAGGTGAGCGCATGCAGGAGGCGCGGGCCTTCGCCTGCCCGGATCTCGCGGATCAGTCGCTCTGCCGCTGCGTAGACCGCTTCGACGTCATTGCCGTCGACCGGCGTCGCTTCGATGCCGAGCGCCGTGGCGCGTGCCGAGGCGCCTTCGCCGCCCGTCATCGGCGCGCTCGCGGTGGTGGCGCTCCAGCGGTTGTCTTCGCACACGAAGAGCACCGGCAATCGGTACACGCGGGCCCAATTCAGCGATTCGAGAAACGGACCGCGATTGATCGCACCGTCGCCGAAGAAGCACACCGTGATGGCCTGCTTCTTCAGGAGCTTCTGCGCGTGCGCCGCTCCGACCGCGATCGGCAGGCCCGCGGCGACCACGCCGTTGGCGCCGAGCATGCCGACCGAAAAGTCGGCGATGTGCATCGAGCCGCCCTTGCCGCCATTGAAGCCGCTCGCCTTGCCGAAGAGCTCGCACATCATGCGCGGGAGGTCCGCGCCCTTGGCGAGCGTGTGTCCGTGTCCGCGGTGCGTGGAGGTCAGGTAGTCGGCGGCGGTGAGATGCGCACAGACGCCGGCTGGCACCGCCTCCTGCCCGGTCGACAGGTGAAGCGGGCCGCGCACCCTGACCGCCCCCGACGCTTCCTGGCCATAGGCGCTGACGCCGCCCTGGCTGGCCACTTCGGCGGCGTTTTCGAAAGCGCGGATGCGCACCATCGTGCGGTACAGCTCGCGCCGTGCGCGCTCGCTCATGTCAATGCCCATGGGGTCTCCATCGATTCGTCGCGCGGCGCCCGACACGGCGCCGCTTCCCCCCTCGGGCGTTGCGCGGGTCTGAGCCCGCGTCGGTCTCGATCAGTCGGCGTAGACGCCAGCGGCCTTGATGATCGGACCCCACTTCGCGATTTCCGAGGCGACGAACTTCTTGTGCTGCGCCGGCTGCACCCGGTCGTCGGTCACCACGACCGCGCCGAGGCCTTCCTGCTTCTTGACGAAGCCCGGGTCCTTGAGGGCCGTCTTGAGCCCCTCGTTGATCTTGGTCAGCACGGCCGGGGGCGTGCCCTTGGGGGCGTAGAGGCCATGCCAGATCGACACTTCGAAGCCCTTCAGGCCCGACTCGGCCATCGTGGGCAGATCCTTGAGCGCCGGCGTCGAAAGGCGCTTGGCGGTCGTGACGCCGTAGGCCTTGACCTTCTTCGCCTCGATGAACGAGGTGGTGTTGGTGGTCTGGTCGCACAGCAGGTCGATCTGGCCGCCCAGCAGGTCGGAAATGGCGGGTGCCGTGCCCTTGTACGGAACCGGCGTCATCTCGACCTTCATCGCGCTCTGGAACAGCAGGCCGCACAGATGCGATGCGGCGCCGAGACCGGCGTTGCCGAGATTGATCTTGCCCTTGTTCTCGCCGATCCAGGTCGTCAACTCCTTGAAGTTGTTGGCGGGGAGCGTCGGCCGGCCGATCAGCGTCATCGGCACTTCGTTGACCATGCCGAGGTATTCGAAGTCGGTCTCGACGTTGAAGGGCAGCTTGCGATAGAGCGCGGGCATGGTCGACATGCCGATGTGATTGAGGAGCAGCATGTAGCCGTCAGGTGCCGCGCGGGCCACCTTGGCGGTGCCGATGGAACTGCCGGCGCCTGCGGTGTTGTCGATCACCACGGTCGTGCCGAGCGACTTCTGCAGCGCTTCGCCCAGGTCGCGCGCCACCCGGTCGGTGGGACCGCCGGCCGCGAAAGGCACCACGATCGTGATGGGCTTGCTGCCGGGAAAATCTTGGGCATGGACGCAGAAGGCAGCCGCTGCAATGGCGGCAAAGGCGATCAGGTTTTTCATAAACTCTCTGAATGGATGTGGACAGGAGGCGCGAGTTTATCTGCCCGAATCGGCCCACTGCATGCATGATTGCCCTGATGTCCGCGCCTCCGGTTTTCGATGAAAGAGGCGCCTGACCGACCGTCTAGACCAGCGACTTGGCGTTGGAGAGCACGTAGTCGCAAGCCTTGGTCTTGAGCTTGCTGCCGATGCTCTTCAGATTGAGCGACTTTCCGTCGGTCCCTTGCAGTACTCCGTTGCTGCCACTGTTGAAGCCGGTCTGTTGCGTCTTGTTGCCGGTGACCATGCCCATCAGCTTGTCCTTGATGCCGCCTGCCGCGTCCGCGCTGAGGTAGTTGTTCTTCACGCAGTACTGCAGAACGCCTGCCGCATTGCCGGCGGTGCTGCTGCCCATCGCGGGCATCGAGATACCCATGCCGGCGAGCGCTGCCGCGGCGGCACCTCCACCTCCTTGCGACTGGCCCGAATTCGCGGGTGCGGCTTGCTGCGAGTCACCTTGCAGGCGGCTCTTGAGCGCGTCCATCATCTGGTTCTGTGCGGAAGCCATCGGGGCGGTCGAGACGATGGCGAGGGCGACGAGTGTCGAGCGAAAGTTCATGCGCATCTCCTTGCATCTGCAAACCGAAAGCATAAGCCGATCGCGCAGACCACCCTTGCGGCGGGTCAATGACCCCGCTCGTCACTCGTAGCTGCGCGCGTCCTCGATCACCTTGCCGTCGTTGGGCAGTCCGCCGGGCGCCACCGGCTCGATGTCGCTGCGCAGCTTGGTCACCTCGCGCACGGCATCGGACACACGCGCGGCCAGACCTTCGGCGGCCGGCGTCGTCAGCTCGATTCGGAGCGTGAGCCGGTCTTCTCCCGTCGCGCCGCTCACGACGAGCCGCGCGCGCGAGATCTCCGGAAAGCGGCGCGCGACTTCGGCCACTTGCGCAGGGTGCACGAACATGCCGCGGACCTTCGTTGTCTGATCTGCGCGCCCCAGCCAGCCGCGGATGCGCGTGTTGGTGCGGCCGGTCGGGCATGCGCCCGGCAGCACCGCCGACAGATCCCCGGTGCCGAAGCGGATCAACGGGTAGTCGGGGTTGAGCGTGGTGACCACCACTTCACCCACCTCGCCGTCGGCCACCGGCTCGCCGGTGCCGGGCCGCACTATCTCGACGATCACGCCTTCGTCGAGCACCAGTCCTTCGCGCGCTCGGGTCTCGTAGGCGATCAGCCCGAGATCGGCCGTGGCGTAGCACTGCGTGCCGACCACGCCGCGTTCGGCGATCCAGTCGCGCAGGCTCGGGGGAAAGGCTTCACCCGAGACCAGCGCCTTGGCAAGCGAGGGCAGGGCCACGTGCTTTTCGGCGGCCTTTTCGAGAATGATCTTGAGAAAGCCGGGCGTGCCGACGTAGCCCGCCGGGCGCAGGTCGGCGATGGCGTCGATCTGCTGCTCGGTCTGCCCGGTGCCTCCGGCGAACACCGTGCAGCCCATGGCGAGCGCGCCGGATTCCATCATCGCGCCGGCCGGCGTCATGTGGTAGCTGAAGCAGTTGTGGATCAGTTCGCCGGCCCGAAAGCCGGCGGCATGCAGCGCACGCGCCGTGCGCCAGGGGTCGCGTCGCCGGCCCTCGGGCTCGTAGATCGGGCCCGGGCTCGCGAAGACGCGCGGCATGCGCTCGCCGAAGCCGATCGCCGAGAACCCGCCGAAGGCATCGCGCTCGCGATTCGCCTTCTGCAACGCGGCCAGCTCGGACTTGCGGACCACCGGCAGCCGGCTCAGAGCCTCTCGCGTCGTCACCTCGGCCGGATCGCAGCCGTCGAGCATCCGCGCCACGGCCGGGGCCGCTGCCTTGGCCTCTGCGATCCGCTGCGGCAGCGCCGCGAACAGGTCGCGCTCGCGCTCTTGTGCGCTGCGAACCTCGAGCAGATCAAAAAACTCGCTCATCACCGCTCCTGCTGTTCAATCGTTCCTGTCGCGCGCATCGTTCGAGGAGCGGGCTAGGCCAGCCAGCGCTTGCGCCGCCTGTAGCTCTTGACCTCGCGAAAACTCTTGCGATCCGCGCCGCCGACGCCGAGGTAGAACTCTTTCACGTCCTCGTTTTCGCGCAGGCTGGCGGCCGCACCGTCCATCACCACGCGGCCGTTCTCGAGGATGTAGCCGTAGTCCGCGTAGCGCAGCGCCATGCTGGTGTTCTGCTCCGCGAGGAGGAAGGTCACCCGTTCCTTCTCGTTGAGGTCTTTCACGATGCCGAACACTTCGTCGACGATCTGCGGCGCGAGGCCCATCGACGGCTCGTCGAGCAGCACCATGCTCGGGTTGGCCATCAGCGCGCGGCCGATGGCGCACATCTGCTGTTCGCCACCCGAGGTGTAGGCCGCCTGCGAAGTGCGCCGCGTCTTCAGGCGCGGGAAATAGGCATAGACCTTCTCGAGTGTCTCGGCCACGGCCGGCTTGCCATCCTTGCGCGTGTAGGCCCCGGTCATCAGGTTTTCCTCGATGGTCAGGTGCGCGAAGCAGTGCCGACCTTCCATCACCTGGATCAGGCCGCGCTGCACGAGTGCCGACGGGCTCAGCGCCTCGATGCGCTCGCCGCGCAGCTCGATCGTGCCCTTGGTCACCGCGCCGCGCTCGCCGGCAAGCAGGTTGCTCACGGCGCGCAGCGCGGTGGTCTTGCCCGCCCCGTTGCCCCCGAGCAGCGCCACGATGCCTCCCTCGGGCACCGTGAGCGAAACCCCTTTGAGCACGAGGATCACGTGGTTGTAGATCACCTCGATGCCGTTGACGACCAGAAGCTCCCCCAGGCTCCGCGCCTGCGGCGCTCCGCCAACCCCCTCGCTCGCGAGGGGGCGATGCGAGTGGCCCGGCAAAGCCGGTTCCACCGCATCCCTGGAAGGTGTTGTCGCCATGGTCAGGAGGAACAATCGGCAGGGTCGCGTTTAGTGAGCTTTTTCTCGCTCGCGTATTTTTCGCCCGCGACCTTGACCATCGGCTTGATGATCTGCTCGTCGGCCTGGTACCAGTCGGACATGCCGCCCCACTTCTCGCCGTCCCAGGTGTGCACGCGCGCCCAGGTCGAGCCCATGTGGTCTTGGCACGACGTGCTGAGCGGGCGCATCACGCCCGAGAACCCGAGCGCGTCGAGCTTCTTCTGGTCGAGCGCCAGATTCTCGAAGCCCCAGCGGACCTGCTCGCCAGTCATCACCTTGCCCTTGCCGAAGCGCTCCTGCGCGCGCTTGACCGCCTCCACGCCGAGCATCTGGATGATCACGCCGCGCGTGTACAGCACGGAACCGACCTCGTCCTTGGGGCCGGTGCCCTCGCCCTTGTCGTGCACCTGCTTCAGGATGTCCTGGATCACCTTGGGCTGCGTACCCGAGGTGTTGAGCGCCAGTGCGTGATAGCCCTTCGCGTTGGCGCCGACGTCCTTCACGTCCGGCTCGGCGCCGGCCCACCACACGCCGTACATCTTCTCGCGCGGGTAGCCCGTGGCCACGGCTTCCTTGAGGGCCGTCGAATTCATCACGCCCCAGCCCCACAGCAGCACGTAGTCGGGTCGCTGCTGGCGCACCTGCAGCCAGGCCGACTTCTGCTCGACGCCGGGGGCCGTCACCGGAATCAGCGACAGGTCGAAGCCGTTCTGCTTGGCGCGCTCCTGCAGCAGCGGAATCGGCTCCTTGCCGAACGGTGAATCGTGATAGACGAGCGCGATCTTCTTGCCCTTGAGCTTGTCCATCCCGCCCTGGGTCTTTCCGATGTGCTGGATCAGAATGTCGGCCGCGGTCCAGTAGCTTCCCATCAACGGGAAATTCCACTTGAACACGTTGCCGTCCTGCGAAGCCGCCAGTCCATAGCCCAGCGTGATGAGCGGGATCTTGTCGGTTGGCACCTTGTCCGTCAGCGCAAAGGTGATGCCCGTGGCCTGCGGATCGAACAGCGCGACGCCGGGCCGGCCCTTCAGGCGCTCATAGCACTCGACCCCCTTGTCGGTCGCGTAGCCGGTCTCGCATTCTTCGTAGGCGATCTTCACGCCATTGATGCCGCCGGTCGCGTTGACCAGCTTGATGTAGTCCTGCTTGCCATTGGCCCACGGCGTACCGTTGGGCGCGTAGGGCCCGGTGCGATACACCAGCAGCGGGAAGAACTGCTCCTTCGCCTGCGCCATGGCCGGCGCCACGCCCATCAGCGTGGACAGGGCAGCAACTGCAAGAACAAGTGATTTCAGCTTCATGGTCGTCTCCTCTAAATAGGCACGGAAAGTGCGGTCGTTGAAGTGGTGAACCGTCGGGCAAGTCGTGGCAAGCAAAGCGAAGCCCGTTCGTGAAGCCCCGCGGAACCGGCTTTGCCGGGCCGCTGGGGCTGCCCCCGGTAGGGGGTTGGCGAAGGCGACACGAAGTGCGCCGCAGCCTGGGGGCGAGTCATAGTCAATGCGGAAAGGGCCAGAGACGCAACTTCTCCTTGCCCGTCGACCACAGGCGAGCGAGACCGTGCGGCTCGACGATGAGAAAGAAGACGATCAGCGCGCCGAAGATCATGAACTCGAGGTGCGAAGCCAGCGCCGTCGAGATCGAGAACCCGAGCCAACTGGGCAACTGGTTCAGGAACAGCGGCAACAGCACGATGAAGGCCGCACCGAAGAAGCTGCCCATGATCGAACCCAGTCCGCCGATGATCACCATGAAGAGCAACTGGAACGAGCGATCGATGCTGAACGCCGCGGGCTCCCACGCACCCAGGTGCACGAAGCCCCAGAGCGCCCCCGCGACGCCGACGATGAAGCTGCTGACCGCAAAGGCCGTCAGCTTGGCGTACACGGGGCGAATGCCGATGACGGCGGCCGCCACGTCCATGTCCCGCATCGCCATCCACTCGCGACCGATCGCGCTGCGCACGAGGTTCTTGGCCAAGAGCGCGAACACCACGACGAAGGTCAGGCACAGCAGGTACTTCTGGACCGGTGAGGTGATCGGCAGCCCGAACACGTCGAGCGCGGCCACGCTCACCGAGCCCGACGACGAGTTGTTGGTGAACCAGGCGATGCGCAGAAAGGCCCAGTCGGTGAAGAACTGCGCGGCCAGCGTCGCCACCGCGAGATACAAGCCCTTGATGCGCAGGCTCGGGATGCCGAACAGCACGCCGACCACCGTCGCGCAGGCGCCTCCGAGGAGCAGCGACGCCAGCAGCGGCATGCCGTCGATGCGCACGTGAAAGTTGTAGGCCGCATAGGCGCCGACCGCCATGAAGGCACCGGTGCCGAGCGAGATCTGCCCGCAGTAGCCGACCAGGATGTTGAGCCCCAGCGCCGCCAGCGAAAGGATCAGGAAGGGCGTGACGATGGCGCGCAGCCAATAGTCCGATGCGACGAAGGGCACCACCATGAAGGCCAGCGCCAGCAGAACGAGGATCGCGACGCGGTCCTGCGTGATCGGAAAGATTTGCTGGTCGGCGCGGTACGTCGACTTGAATTGGCCGTTCTCACGATAAAACACGCACACCCCCAGTCTTCGCGCACTTCGTGTCGCTTCGCCAACCCCCTTGCAGGGGGCAACGCCAGCGGCCCGGCAAAGCCGGTTCCGCGGCGTTTCTGGCATACGTCGATAAGAGCGGGGGGGTGCTTGTCATACCCTGTCGATGATTTTTTCGCCGAAGAGGCCCTGTGGCCGAACGACCAGGAAGACGAGGGCGAGCACATAGGCGAACCAGATCTCGATGCCGCCGCCGAAGATCGGTCCGATGTAGATCTCCGACAGCTTTTCGCCCACACCGATCAGCAGGCCGCCGAGGATGGCGCCCGGGATCGAGGTCAGCCCGCCGAGGATCACCACCGGCAACGCTTTGAGCGCAACGAGCGACAGCGAGAACTGCACGCCGAGCTTGGAGCCCCAGATGATGCCGGCCACCAGCGCCGAGAAGCCGGCCACCGACCACACGATGACCCAGATGCGCGACAGCGGAATCCCGATCGATTGCGCCGCCTGGTGGTCGTCGGCCACGGCGCGCAGCGCGCGGCCGGTCGCCGTCTTCTGGAAGAACACCGCCAGCACCACCACGAGGGCTGCTGCCACGAGTGCCGCGACCAGGTCTTCCTGGCTCAGCAGCAGGCCGCCCTCGAAGGTGTTCTGCAGCACCATCAGCGGCTCCTTGGGCATGCCCACGTCGATCTTGTAGATGTCGTTGCCGAACAGCGTCTGCCCGAGCCCGTCGAGAAAATAGGCGATGCCCAGCGTGGCCATCAGCAAGGTGATGCCTTCCTGGTTGACGAGCTTGCTGAGGGCGAGCCGCTCGATGAGCCAGGCCACGACGATCATCACGGCCATGGCCGCGATGAAGGCCAGCACGTTCGCGAGCACCTTGCTCTCGAAGCCGAACCATTCGGGAAACCATTCGGCGAAGCGCGCCATCGCCAGTGCGGCGAAGAGCACCATGGCGCCCTGCGCGAAGTTGAAGACGCCGGAGGCCTTGTAGATCAGCACGAAGCCGATTGCGATCAGCGAATAGAGCATGCCGACCATCAGGCCGCCGAAGAGGGTTTCGAGGAAGAATCCCATGTCAGGTCGTGCTTTCTTTGCGCTGGTGCTTGTGGCCTGGTTGCGCGGCCGATGGGGTGCGGGGGGCGCGACAGGTGCTGGCCGGTACGGGCTCATACCGAGGCGGTCGATGCTGCGCATCGACTGCACTGCGGTGCTCGGCCGGGGCGTGCGTCGCAGAACTCGCTACGCGCCCCTGCGGTGCGCTGCGCTCAGACAGCTGCGACGAGCCAGTCAACGAAGCACGCGTGTCCTTCGGCACGCGCGCCACGCCCCAGCCTGCGCTCCTCGTCGCCTCGGAAATCGCCCGTACCGGCCAGCACCTGTCGCGCGGGTACAGTGCGTCGGTATCGGGATGCGCACCACCGCCGTGTCGCAAAGGTGCCTGCGGATTCGGGGCGACGCGCCTCTGTGGCGCCGAGGAGCGCAGGGGAAGCGGCAGCGCGTGTGCCGAAGGACACACGCGCCTCGTGATCTGACTCACCGCAGTTGTTTGAGCGGAGCGCGCCGAAGGAGCGCATAGCGAGTTCTGCGGTGGCCGCTTCCACGAGCACCACAGGGAAGTCGGCGCCGCAGGCGCTGACCGCCGCAGTGAAGCGACGCACCGAATCCGCAGGCGCCTTTGCCGGGCACAGCCGTCGAAAGCCGATCCAACAGAGGGACAGCACGTCAAAGTCATGTCAATGCTCCACGCCAAGGTAGGCCTTGATCACTTCAGCATTGCTTCGCACTTCGTCGGGCGTGCCGTCCCCGATTTTCTTGCCGTAGTCGAGAACGACCACGCGGTCCGAGATGTCCATCACCACACCCATGTCGTGCTCGATCAGCACGATGGTGGCGCCGAACTCGTCGTTGACGTCGAGGATGAAGCGGCTCATGTCCTGCTTCTCCTCGACGTTCATGCCGGCCATCGGCTCGTCGAGCAGCAGCACCTGCGGCTCCATCGCCAGCGCGCGGCCGAGATCGACGCGCTTCTGCAGGCCATAGGGCAGGCGGCCCACGGGCGTCTTGCGGTGCGCCTGGATCTCCAGGAAGTCGATGATGTGCTCGACGAATTCGCGGTGCGCCAGTTCTTCGCGCTCGGCGGGGCCCCAGCGCACCGCCTGGGCCAGCAGGCCGCACTTCATCTTGAGGTTGCGTCCCGTCATGATGTTGTCCAGCACGCTCATCCCCTTGAAGAGCGCGAGGTTCTGGAACGTGCGCGCCACGCCCATCTCGGCCACCTGCCGCGCGTTCATGTGCTTGAAGGTCTTGCCGCGGAAGGTGATGCTGCCCTGCTGCGGTTGATACACGCCGTTGATGCAGTTGAGCATCGAGCTCTTGCCGGCGCCGTTCGGGCCGATGATGGCCCGCACTTCGTGTTCGCGAACGTCGAAGCTGATGTCGCTGAGCGCCTTCACGCCACCGAAGCCGAGGGATATGCCCTTGACTTCGAGGATGACCTCGCCCGTGGTGCGTCCGCCGGCGGGTGGCCGGCTGTCCGCAGCCGGGGTCGCGAGCAGGTCGGGGTGTTCGTGCTTCATGTCATGCCGCCTGAGCCAGCGCAGGGAAGCGCTGCGCCTCGACGATGTCCAATGTCGCGCTCACCGTGCCGGTGCGGCCGTCCTCGAAGCGCACTTGCGTTTCGATGTACTGACGGTCGAGTCCGCCGTAGAGGGCGTCGACCAGCGGCGCGTACTTTTGCGCGACGAAGGCGCGGCGCACCTTGCGCGTGCGGGTGAGTTCGTCGTCGTCGGGGTCGAGTTCCTTGTGCAGGACAAGAAAGCGCGCGATCTGCGTGTCGGCCATGCCTTCTTCGGCCGCGAGATCTGCGTTGACCTTGGCGACGCATTCGCCGATCAGCGCCAGCACTTCCTTCTTGCCGGCCAGGTCGACGTAGCCGCCGTAGGCCAGCCCGCGGCGCTCGGCCCAGTTGCCGACCGCTTCGTAATCGATGTTGATGAACGCGCACACCTCGTCGCGCTCGTGGCCGAAGCAGACGGCTTCCTTGATCTGCGCGAAGAACTTGAGCTTGTTCTCGATGTAGTTCGGCGCGAACATGGCGCCGCTGCGTCCATCGCGGCTGCGCAGGCGTCCCACGTCCTTTGCGCGGTCGATGATGCGCAGGTGGCCTTCGGCATCGATGGTGCCGGCGTCGCCCGTGTGGAAGTAGCCTTCGGCATCGAGCACCTCGGCGGTGGCGTCGGGCCGCCGGTGGTATTCCTTCAGCACCGAGACGCCGCGCACCAGCACCTCGCCGTCGTCGGCGATCTTGAGCTCGATCCCCGGTGCGGCGCTGCCCACGCTCTGCAGCTTGACCTTGCCGTCCTGCTGCAGGCACACGTAGGCGCAGGTTTCGGTCTGGCCGTAGAACTGCTTGAGGTTCACGCCGATCGAACGATAGAACCTGAACAGGTCGGGGCCGATGGCTGCGCCTGCCGTGTAGGCCACGCGGATGCGGCTCATCCCGAGCACGTTGCGCAAGGGCCCGTAGATCAGCAGGTCGCCCACTGCGTAGAGCAGGCGATCTCCCAGACCGACCGGAGCGCCGTTGAGCAGGTCGGCGCCCACGCGTCGCGCGTGGGCCATCAACTTGGCATAGAGCCAACGCTTGGGCGCGGCGGCGTCTTCCATGCGGATCGACACCGACGTGAGCAGCCCTTCGAAGGTGCGCGGCGGGCCGAAGTAATAGCTCGGGCCGATCTCGCGCATGTCGTTCATCACCGTCTCGGCCGACTCGGGGCAGTTGAGCGTGAATCCGCCGACCAGCCACTGCGCCACCGAGAACAGGTGGTCGCCGACCCATGCCATCGGCAGGTAGCTCATGATGTCGTCGCCTGGTCCGAGCCGGTCGGTTTCGACGCCGCCGCGGCCTGCGGCGATGAAGCTCGCGTGCGTCTGGCAC
>JAHJOG010000026.1 GCA_018820395.1 Gammaproteobacteria bacterium
GACTACAAGACCGAGGCCGACGGCACCTGCGTTCCCTTCGAGCCCGTGCCCTGCGACACCTTCATCACCGAGTCCACGTTCGGCCTGCCCATCTACCGTTGGCCTGCGCAGCCAGTGCTGTTCGAGCAGATCAACGGCTGGTGGCGCGCCAATGCCGAGCAGGGTCGTGCCTCGGTTCTGCTGTGCTATTCGTTCGGCAAGGCGCAGCGCATCCTGCATGGCGTGGACCCGGGCATCGGGCCGATCGTGGTTCACGGTGCGGTCGAGCCGCTCAACGCGGTGTATCGCGCTGCGGGCGTCGCCCTGCCGCCGACCTTGCGCGTCGGCGACCCCGGCGTGGATGCGACGTCGCTGCGCCGCGCGCTGGTGCTCGCGCCGCCGTCGGCCCACGGCACGCCGTGGATGAAGCGCTTCGGCAACTACTCGGACGCGTTTGCCAGCGGTTGGATGCAGCTGCGAGGCACGCGTCGGCGACGCGGTGTGGACCGCGGCTTCGTGATGTCAGACCATGCCGACTGGCCCGGCCTGCAGGAGGCCATTGCGGGCACCGGCGCCGAGCGCGTGTTCGTGACGCACGGCAGCGTTGCGGTGATGGTGCGCTGGTTGGCCGAACTCGGCCTCGACGCGCAGGGCTTCAAGACCGAGTACGGCGATGAGGACGATCGTGTCGAGCCGAGCGCGCCGAGCCAAGCCGGAGAACCCAACGGTGCGAACGGAACGAACGCGCCGAATGACGCGGCTGAACAGAACGAGGAAAGCGGCGAAGCCGAACTGCCCGCCGCCGCGGGGCCCTCGGTCAGTCCTTGAGGTCTGCCGGAACCTTGCCGCCGTTCGCTGCCACCTTGTTCATCACCTGCCGATGCAGCCAGATGTTCATGGTCGCCGAGTCGTTCATGTCGCCGTTGTAGTTCAGCTCCTTGGCGAGCTCCTTGCGGGCTGCGAGCGAGCTGTCCAGGCCGAGCAGCTTCATGAGGTCGACGATGGAGGTCTTCCAGTTGAGTTTCTCGGAGGATTTCGCGGCCATGTCGTTCAGCATCTTCTCGACGTCGACCTCCGCCATGGCGGCGGGGGCTGGCGCGGGTGCTGCAGCGGGTGCCGCGCCAGGCGCTGCAGCGGGTGCGCTGCCAGCAGGCGCCGCGGATGGGTTGGACGCGTTGGCGTTCGCCGCATGCGAAGACGGAAAGATCTTGCTGAAAATGTTGCTGAGAATGCCCATGACGTTGCTCCAGTGGTGTGAAATGAATCGAACCTGCACGCTCTGCGCATGGCGTGCCGACTGCGGTGGGACAAGGCGCCGACACAACGCCGGCACCGCCCGATTCGGCATTCGCGCACGCTCGGCGAATGCCGCATCCGACACGGGGCTGGGCCCCGCTGCGGCATTGTGCACGCGCATGCACAATCCGCCGCTCACCGCTCGACGAATTCCAGCGGCCGCGCACTCAGGCGCCGACTTCCTTCCATCGAATTGAAAGCCTTCGCCCAACTCTATCGAGAGCTCGACGCCAGCACGTCGAGCCTGGCCAAGCAGGCGGCGCTGCAGCGCTACCTGCGGGCGGCCAGCGCTGGCGATGCGGCGTGGGCGGTGTATTTCCTCGCGGGCGGCAAGCCGCGCCAGCTGGTGCCGAGCAAGCTGCTGCGGCTCCTCGCGCAAGAGGCGGCCGGCCTGCCCGAATGGCTGTTCGAAGAAAGCTATCAGGCGGTGGGCGACCTGGCCGAGACCATCGCGCTGTTGTTGCCTGCACCCGGCGAATCGCAGGACATGGGTCTTGCAGTCTGGATCGAAGAGCACCTGCTGCCGCTGCGCAACAAGCCGCCGGAGGCGCTGTCCGATGCCCTGCGCGCGCAGTGGCAGCGCGTGGCCGTCGACGAGCGCCTGGTGTACTTCAAGCTGCTCACCGGCGGCTTTCGCGTGGGTGTGTCGCGGCTGCAGGTCACTCAAGCCCTCGCGGCGGTCGGCGAACTCGATCCCAAGCGCGTGGCGCAACGGCTGATGGGCTACACCCACATCGCGAGCCGGCCCACCGCCGCGGCCTACGAGTCGCTGATCGCACCCGAAAGCCCCGACGAGCGCGACCGCCAGACCAGCGGGCAGCCCTATCCCTTCTTTCTGGCCCATCCGCTGAACATTCCGGTCGAAGGCTTTCCGGCCGCGCTCGGGCCGCCCGCGACGTGGCAGGTGGAATGGAAGTGGGACGGCATCCGCGCTCAACTCGTGCGGCGCAACGGTCGGGTGTGGTTGTGGTCGCGTGGCGAAGAGCTCGTCACCGATCGCTTTCCCGAATTGGCCGCCATGGGCGAGGCGCTGCCCGACGGCACCGTGCTCGATGGTGAGATCGTCGTGTGGCGTTCGCCGGCGGGGGAGGACGATGCCGAAGCGCGCGTGCAGCCCTTTGCAGAACTGCAGAGGCGCATTGGCCGCAAGACACTCGGTCCCAAGCTGCTGCGCGACATCCCGGTGGTGCTGCTCGCCTACGACCTGCTCGAATGGCAGGGGCGCGATCTGCGCGCGATGCCGCAGGAGCAAAGGCGCGCGCTGCTCGACGACCTGCTGGCGCACACGCGGCATCCGTCGCTCGTCGCGAGTCCGCTTTTGCAAGGCGACAGCTGGGACGCACTGGCGCTGCAGCGAGAGGCCGCCCGATCGATGGGGGTCGAAGGGATGATGCTGAAGCAGCGCGGCGCGCAGTACGGCGTGGGCCGCACCAAGGACGTGGGCACCTGGTGGAAGTGGAAGATCGACCCGCTGTCGATCGATGCCGTGCTGATCTACGCGCAGCGCGGCCACGGCCGGCGGGCGAGCCTCTACAGCGACTACACCTTCGCCGTGTGGGACCAGCCGCCCGAAGTGACCGAGCGCCGGCTCGTGCCCTTTGCCAAGGCATATTCGGGCCTCACCGACGCCGAAATGGCGCGCGTCGACGCCGTCATCCGCAAGACCACCATCGAGAGCTTCGGTCCGGTTCGCAGTGTGCGGCCGACGCTGGTGTTCGAGCTCGGCTTCGAAGGCATCGCGCGCAGCACGCGGCATAAGAGTGGCATTGCCGTGCGCTTCCCGCGCATGCTGCGTTGGCGCGAAGACAAGCCGGTGGAAGAAGCCGACACCCTGCAGACGCTCGCCGCGCTGCTGCCCGCATGAAGCGCCCGCTGAACGACTGGTTGGCGTCACGCGGATGGAAGCCCTTCAAGTTCCAGCGGGAGGTGTGGAAGGCCATCGCAGAAGGCCGCTCGGGCCTGCTGCATGCCACCACCGGCGCGGGCAAAACCTACGCCGTCTGGCTCGGCGCACTGCAAGCGTTCGGGGCGGCCGAGGTGCCGCGGGCCGAGGGGAGGGCGGCGAAGACAGCCGCATCCGTCGCGGCACCGAATGCCGGGGCGATCGAAAGGAAGCGCACCCAGCCGAAGGCGCCACCACTCACCGTGGTCTGGCTGACCCCGATGCGCGCCCTGGCAGCGGACACCTTGCGCGCCCTGCAGCGCCCGCTCGAAGACATGGGGTCGGACTGGAGCGCGGGCGCGCGCAGCGGCGACACCTCGTCGGCCGAGCGCAGCGCGCAGAACCTGCGTCTGCCCACGGTGCTGGTCACCACGCCCGAAAGCCTGTCGCTGTTGCTCGCACGCGCCGATGCCGCGGACGTGCTCGGCACGCTGCGCATGGTGGTGGTCGACGAGTGGCATGAACTGCTCGGCAACAAGCGCGGCGTGCAGGTGCAGTTGGCGCTGGCACGGCTGCGGCGCTGGAACGCCGGGCTGTGCGTGTGGGGCATGTCGGCGACGCTCGGCAACCTGAAGGATGCGATGCATGCGCTGTTGGGTGACGAGTCCGGCTGCCTGGTGCAGGGCGAGGTGCCCAAGCAACTCGTCATCGATTCGCTCCTGCCCGGGCGCGCCGAGCGGTTTCCGTGGGGCGGCCATCTGGGCCTCACCATGCTGCCTCAGGTCGTCGAGGAGATCGCGTCGAGCAGCACCACGCTGGTCTTCACCAACACGCGCTCGCAGTCGGAGATCTGGTATCAGGCGCTGCTCGAAGCGCGGCCCGAATGGGCGGGGGAGATCGCCTTGCATCACGGCTCGCTCGACCGGGCGGTGCGCGAGTGGGTCGAGGGCGGGCTGAAGAGCGGCGCACTGCGCGCGGTGGTGTGCACGTCCAGCCTCGATCTGGGGGTCGACTTCCTGCCGGTGGAGCGCGTGCTGCAGATCGGCTCGCCCAAGGGCGTTGCGCGCCTCTTGCAGCGCGCTGGCCGCTCGGGCCACGCGCCGGGGCGACCGTCGCGCATCACGCTGGTGCCCACGCACAGCATCGAGATGGTCGAAGGCGCGGCCGCACGCGCCGCCATCGCCGAAGGGCACATCGAGGCGCGCACCTCGCCGCATCAGCCGCTCGACGTGCTGGTGCAGCACCTCGTGACCATCGCGCTCGGCGGCGGCTTCGTGGCCGATGCGCTCTACGACGAGGTGCGCGGCACGGTGGCGTATGCGCAGCTGTCGCGGGAAAGCTGGCAGTGGTGCCTGGACTTCGTGTCGCAGGGCGGTGCGTCGCTTGCGGCTTACCCGGACTATCGCCGCGCGGTCCCCGACGCCGAAGGCGTGTGGCGCGTGCCGGACGCCCGTCTCGCGCGACGCCATCGCATGAACATCGGCACCATCGTGAGCGATGCGAGCATGGCCGTGCAGTATGTCGGCGGCGCGAAGATCGGCAGCGTCGAAGAGAGCTTCGCGGCGCGCATGAAGCCGGGCGACTGCTTTCTCTTCGGCGGGCGGCTGCTGGAGCTGGTGCGCATCCACGACATGACGGCCTGGGTTCGACGTGCCAAGGGCCGCCGACCCGCCGTGCCGCGCTGGAACGGTGGACGCATGCCCCTGTCGAGCACGCTGGCCGACGCGGTCGTGCGGCAACTCGCGCTGGCCGGTGCGGGCGATTACGCGTCGCCCGAGTTGCGCTGCATCCGGCCGCTGCTCGACATCCAGCAGCAATGGTCGGCGCTGCCGACGCCCGACACTTTGCTCGCGGAAGTCCTCAAGACGCGCGAAGGCTGGCATCTGTTTCTCTATCCGTTCGCGGGGCGGCATGTGCATCTCGGGCTGTCCAACCTGATCGCTTGGCGCGTGGCACAGCACCAGCCGCGCACCTTCTCGATCGCGGTCAACGACTACGGCTTCGAACTGCTGAGCGCGGCGGAGGTGGATTGGTCTTCGCTGTTGGCGGACGTGCTGGCACCGGGGCCGGACGACGAGCTTCTGCACCAGGTGCTGGCGTCGCTCAACGCGAGCGAACTGGCGCAACGGCGGTTCCGCGAGATCGCGCGCGTCGCCGGACTGATCTTCCAGGGCTACCCGGGCGAGAAGCGCAGCAGCAAGCAGCTGCAAGCATCGTCGTCGCTCTTCTACGAAGTGTTCCGCAAATACGATCCGGACAATCGCCTATTGCTGCAGGCCGAGGAAGAACTGCTGGCGCAGGAACTGGAAATCGCCCGGCTGCGCGACAGCCTTGCGCGCATGGCCACGCAGCGCCTGGTGATTCGTCCACTGGCCCGCCCGACGCCTTTCGCCTTTCCGCTGATGGTCGAGCGCTTTCGCGAGAAGCTGTCGAACGAGAGCGTGGCGGACCGCATCGCACGCATGGTGCAGCAGCTCGAAAGCGCGGCCGGCGGTGCCGTGCAGGTGGGCGACGCAGCGCAGGTCGAGAAGACTTTGGCCTTCGGCCAACCCGGAGACAGCGCACCGTCCCGCCCATCGGGCCAATCCGGCGCGCGAAGAACGCGGAAAATTTCCAGGCCATTGCCACCACTTTGAAGGGGCGTGACAAAGTGGGAAATCACTTCCGGTCACTTCTGAGAAACTTGGTGCGTGTCCACCACCCTTCGTCCTTGCCACATCGAGCTGGCCGGCCAATCCGTCGAACTGCTCGCCGATCGCGCCCTCTGGTGGCCCGCCCGCCGCACGCTCTTTATCGCTGACCTGCATCTCGGCAAGGCCGCGACGTTTCGCGCCTTGGGCCAGCCGGTGCCGGGCGGAACCACGCAAGAGAATCTGGTGCGCATCGATCGCCTGATCGAGCGGCATCGGCCCCACGAACTGGTTTTTCTGGGCGATTTCCTGCATGCGGCGCAAGCGCATGGGTTCGAGCGCATGCAAGCCATCGATGCCTGGCGCCGCACGCATGCCGAGCTTCGGCTCACGCTGGTGCGCGGCAACCATGACAGCCGGGCCGGCGATCCGCCCGCGTCGTTGCAGATTGACGTCGTCGACGAAGCGCATCTGATGGGGCCTTTCGCCGCTTGCCACCATCCGCAGCGCCATCCAACGCACTTCGTGCTGGCAGGGCATCTGCATCCGGCCTGCACGCTGCACGGCCGGGGCCGCGACAGCTTGCGCCTACCCTGTTTCGTGCAGGAAGAAAGCCAGCTCATCCTGCCGGCCTTCGGCGAATTCACCGGTGGCATGCGCATGGCCGCCGAGCCGGGGCGACGCTTCTACGGGGTCGGCGGTGAATCCGTCTGGCTGATGCCTGCGTAGAGCGCCATCCCATGGACGATTTCCACACCCATTCCGGTCCCGATCTTCGCGAGCATGCGATCCACGTGCTCATGCGCATGCCCGCTCCGGCTGGCATGAGCCGCGACGAAGCGCAATGCGTGGTCGACGCTATGCGCCCGGTCCATCTCGAGCCGGACACGCTGTTGTTCGAAGAGGGCGACGCGGTCGGCAACGATTACATGGCGCTGGTGCTCGAAGGCCATTTGCGCGCCATGAGCAGCGACGGCACGCCCGACGGAGAGGTCGTGATGTCCGTGCTCGGCCCGGGCAGCATCGTCGGCGAGATGGGCGTGCTCGATGGCGGTCCGCGCTCGGCCAGTTGCACGACGCTCACCGAAAGCAAGCTGGGCATCCTGTCGCGCGATGCCTTGTTCAAGCTGCTCGACGAGCATCCGGGCGCAGCCGCCCGACTGGTGCTGGGGCTCTCGCAGGGGCTGGCCGAGCGCCTGCGCGAAAGCAACCGGCGCATGCGCACGCTGTCGCAGGTCACGCGTGCCCTGCAGGCCGAGCTGAACGCGGTGCATGCGGTCAATCACCGCCTGCTCGACGCGCAAGACCGCTGATTCAGATCACGATCGGCGCGTTGGGCAGTTCGTTGCGCACCACCTCGCCTTCGGCGAGCGGAAAGTGCGCCACCAGCAAGGCAGACACTTCTTCGAGCGCCTGAGTGATGCCGTCTTCGTAGCGGTCTTCTCGAAAGGCTGCCGCCATGCGGCGCGTCATGGCCGCCCACTCGTCGGCGCCGACATGGGCGTCGATGCCCCGGTCGGCCACGATCTCGATGGCGTGGTCGGCGAGCAGCAGGTAGATCAGCACGCCGTTGTTGGCGGCGGTGTCCCACACGCGGAACTTGCCGAACAGCATGATGGCGCGCTGCCGGGCCGGCGCCTCGCGCCACAGGTACGAGTTCGGCAGCCCGGCCTCGATGCAGATGCGCACCTGGCCGCTGTGCCGCCGTTCGCTGGCAGCCACGCGTTGGGCAAGCCGTTCGAGCGCATCCGCGGGCAGCGCGCGCCGCACGTCGGCCTGGTCGGTCAGTCGATGCCGCCACAGACGGCGAAGGCGTGCCAGCCAATGTCCCATCACCAGTCTCCCGAGGCGCCGCCGCCACCGAAGTCGCCACCACCGCCGGAGCTGAAGCCGCCCCCTCCGCCGCCGCCGCCCCAACTGCCTCCGCCGCCACCACCGAAGCCGCCCAGGCCACCGCCGAATCCGCCGCCACGGCGGCCCAGCCCCGCCCCGAAGGCGGACGAGAGCAGCGTGAACAGCAGCGCGCCGAGCCCGGCCAGCACAGCAATCACCAGGCTCGAAGTGAGCAGCATCACCGCCACGCCGGTGACGCCGCCGAGCGCCAGCGAGCCGCCGATCTTGCCCAGCACCGCTCGCGCGATCGGGGCGCCGACCAGCGCGCCGAAGACCAGGAAGATGGCGAGGTCCTGCCATTCGAAGCCGCCGTCCGCGCCGTTGTCGAAGTTGCCGCTGCGGTTGTCGACTTCGGGGAGCGGCTCGCCGTTGATGCGTGCGATCAGCTGATCGACCGCCGCATCGAGCCCGCCTGCAAAGTCGTTCTGGCGAAAGCGTGGCTTCATCTCGCCGTCGATGATCCGTGCGGCCGCGATGTCCGGCACCGCCCCTTCGAGCGCCTTGGCGACCTCGATGCGCATCTTGCGGTCGTCCTTGGCGACGATCACCAACACGCCGTCGCCCACGTCCTTGCGGCCGATCTTCCAGGTGTTGCCGACGCGATTGGCATAGCTGGCGATGTCTTCGGGCTGCGTGGTCGCCACCATCAGCACCACGATCTGCGGGCCCTTGCTTTGCTCGAAGGCGTTCAGCTTGGCTTCAAGTGCCTGGCGTTGCGCCGCGTCGAGCGTGCCGGTCTGGTCGACGACGTGCGCCTCCAGCGGCGGCACGGGTTGGAGATCCTGTGCCCAGGCGCGCTGCACACCGAGCACCGGCGCGAGCAGCATCAAGGCGAACGCCAGGATTCGCCATACCCGAGCCGCGACCATGGAGTCAGCCACCCGTCACTTCTTCGGGGCGCTGAAATCGACCGTGGGCGGCGTGGAAATCTGGGCCTCGTTCTGGACGGTGAAGTTCGGCTTCGGCTCGTAGCTGAACACCTTGGCCGTCAGGTTGGTCGGAAAGCTGCGCGCCAGCACGTTGTATTCCTGGACCGTCTGGATATAGCGGTTGCGCGCCACCGTGATGCGGTTTTCGGTGCCTTCGAGCGTCACGCGCAGATCGCGAAACGCCTGGTTGGCCTTGAGGTCGGGGTAGCGCTCGGCCACCACCAGCAAACGGGACAGCGCGCTCGACAATTCGCCCTGCGCCTGCTGGAACTTGTTGAAGGTCTCGGGATTGTTCAGCGTCTCGGGTGACACCTGGATCGACGTGGCCTTGGCGCGCGCCTCGACCACCTTGGTCAGCGTGTCCTGCTCGAAGTTGGCCTCGCCCTTGACCGTGGCCACGATGTTGGGCACCAGGTCGGCGCGCCGTTGGTATTGGTTGAGCACCTCGCTCCATGCCGACTTGCTGGCCTCGTCGAGCCGTTGGAAATCGTTGTAGCCGCAGCCGCTCAGGGACAGCGCCGCGACCGCGATCAGAAGCCAGCGTTTGAACATGTTCAGAACCCTCGTTGAGAAGTCGGTGAAGTTAGCACAGCCGCGTGGCGCCCGATTCGGCGAAATCCGCCGGGCAAGCCGCCAGATTTGCGAACGCCCGCACAAATAGTGCAGTGCAAATCTGTCTATTTGTCGCAGACCCGGTCAAACGACTGCGAGAAATTTCTAGAGTTCCTCCGCCAGTTCGACTAAGTCAACCTAATGGTTTTGCCATGACCGACCTCTCCAGCGACATCATCTACCCTGCCTCGCGCGACTCGACGGTCACCGGTCCGGCGGGGCCCCACTCCTGCATTTGCGATTTGCCGACGATGGCGGGAGCGTCGAAATCCGTCGTCTCGCTGGCTGTAGCCCTGTTGTTTGCAACGGGGGCACTCGCGGCTGGCGGGGCGGGCGGCGAGGGCGCAGTGACGCAGGGCGACCCCACATTGGGGGGGGCAGGGGGTAGCTCCACCGCTGTCAATGGGGCGCCGGGCGAAACAGGCTCGCAGGTTCCTTTCCGTGCCGGCGGGGGCGGTGGCGGAGGCGCTGTCGACCGGAACAGCGGAGCGGGAGGTGCCGGTGGGGTCGGCGGCACCAGTATTGGGCCGGTTGCGCCCATGCTCGCAGCGGCGCCCGGTGGGGGTGGGGGAGCAGCCGGTAGTGCAGGCATTGTCGCTAACGGCATCATTGGCTCGTCCGTGGTCGGCGGCAACGGGGTCAATGGTGGCGATGCACCGGGCGTCTTCTTGGACGTGGTGGGCGGCGGCGGTGGGGGGGGCGGAGAGGGGGGCATCGGCGCCTGGACGCCGGGGGGCGCGACGGCGACCATCGCGAATGGGGTGTCGGTTCAGGGCGGCGCAGGTGGACGGGGAGGCTTGGGTGGCGTCTCCAATGACGGAGTGCCGGATACGGTCGGTTCCGGGGGTGGTGCGGGCGATGGCGGCATCGGCATCTATATCGGCCCGGGCGCACAGGTGACGAATTTAGGCATCGTCGAAGGCGGACGAGGTGGCACCGGAGGCGGCATCGGCGGCAAGATCGTGGTCGTGGAAAAGCCGGCAGTTGCAGGAGTCGGCGGGGCTGGTGGAGTCGGGATCGAGGCCGAAGGCGGCACCATCTTCAACAGTGGCACCGTTCGCGGCGGCCTCGATGCGGCCGGCACGTCGCGCGCGGCAGCGATCTTCTTCCGCAGCGGCACTAGTCTGCTGGAACTGCGTGCTGGTTCGAACATCGACGGGCTCATCCACATCGGAGGGTTTGCGAATGCTCGGATCTTCGCAGCGGCCCCCGATCAGAAGATCTTCGGCGGTCTGCTCGTCGATGGGGCGGGCATCCTCGACAGCGGCACCCAGCTGCTGGAAGTGAACAGCACCATTCAGGGCGCCGGCTTGCTCGACATCCAGGGCAGCGGAACCGTGCTGCTTTCGACCCCGGCCAACTTCGTCGGGGTGACGACAGTGGCCGGCGGCACGTTTCGCGCAGGTGCGGCCAATGTGTTTGCGCCTGCATCGCCACACACCGTTCTCACGGGCGGGGTGCTGGACACCGGTGGCTTCAACCAGACGCTCCAGTCGCTCAACAACGCCGGCGTGGTGTCGCTGGTCGGCAGCGCACCGGGCTCGACGCTGACCGTGACGAACGCCTACGTCGGCAATGGCGGCACGCTTCGGCTGGGGACGACGCTGGGCGGTAGCGCGAGCCCGAGCGATCGGCTCGTGCTCGACGGCCCGGCGGCATCCGCCAGCGGGTCGACCCAGGTCGAAATCCGCAACATCGGTGGCCTCGGCGCGTTGACGGCTGGCAATGGGATCGAGGTGATTTCGGGTATCAACGGCGCGACGACCACGGCGCAGACGACGCGCAACGCGTTCCGGCTGGCGGGCGACCACGTCGACGCAGGCGCGTTCGAATACCGACTTCAGGCGGCTGACGCGAACGGCCTGGGCGAGAACTGGTACCTGCGTTCGACCGTGTCGGTGCCGACCATCCTGTTCGGCAATCCGTCGAATCCATCTGGGCCGGGAAGTCTGGGCGGCTCTGGCATCCCTCCGGACCTTCTCGACCCTACCAGCCCGTCCTTTTCGCCCGGACTCGTCTCGGTTCTGCTGGGAGCGGGCCTGGGCAACATCGGTTTCGGCTCGCAGGGGCTGCCCTTGGCTGCGAATGCCACAGGTTTCAATCAGGTGCCTGCCTACCGGATCGAAGCCGGGCTGCTGTCGTCGCTTCCGCAGCAACTCAGGCAGTCCAGCTTTGCGATGCTGGGCAATCTGCACCGCCGGATCGGCGATCTGCCGGTTTCGGCGGCCGAGGGCGAGCGAATGGCGTGGGCGAGAGCGGTGCGCGTTCAGCCGGACATCGAGCAGGCCGGCACCGTGCGCCCGCGCAGCAGCGGTTCGCTGTCGGGCGTGCAGGTCGGCACCGATCTGTTGGCGACGAAGTCGTGGCGCGCAGGCCTTTACGTCGGCCAGCTCGAAGGGAGCATGAAGGTGACGGGCTTCGCCCGCGGCGTGGAAGGGTTCGCGCTCGGCGAGAACGACCTGCGCAACGAATACCTGGGCGGGTACGCGACCTGGCGCGACGGCGGCTACTACGCGGATGCCGTGGTCCAGTTCGGCCGGCATCGCTACACCATCGCGCCCAACAAAGCGTTTCAGACCCACGGCCGGGGCAGCAGCGCGCTGGCCTCCATCGAGGTAGGGCGCAGCTTCGACGTCGGCGGCGGCTGGCGCATCGAGCCGCAGGCGCAGCTGGTCAATGCGAGAACGCGGCTGGACGACCTGGAGATCCTCAATGCAGGCGTCCGCCAGGAGACCGCGAGCGCGTGGATGGCGCGTCTCGGCCTGCGCGTCGTCGGCGACATGGGCTGGGCCGGTGGGCGCGTGAAGCCGTACGCGGGCCTGAACTTCTATCGCACGCCGAACCGTCGCGACGTCGCCGTGTTCAGCACCGCGAGTTCCAGCACGCGCATCTCGGCCGACACGGGCTCGACCACGTCCGAGCTCACGCTCGGCTTCACCCATGAACTGAGCGAGGCGGTCGGCCTCTACGGCGAGCTCGGCTGGCAGCGGGCGGGTGGCGGGTCGTCGAGCGCCGCCAGTTCGTGGCTCGGCGGCCTCGGCTTGCGCGTCAAGTGGTGATGCCGCAAACGCACCGCACGGCCGTCGACGACCGGCAGCGAGGCGGTAGCATGCCCGCATGGCCGTCGATCCACTCCAGGCACTGAAGGCAGCGAGCCGACCGCTGCCGGTGACGGTGAGCGGCGCAGCGGCCGGCACGCTCGTCATCGCGGGCGCGACCGGGGCGCTCGGCCAAGAGTTCGTGCGACGGCTGGCGGGGCGGCACCGCTTTTCGCACACGCGGGTGCTGGCGCGCGAGCCGATCCGGGACGGCCTGCGCGGCGTGGAGACGTTCATCGCGCCGGCCGGCGACATGTCGGCCTGGCCTCCCATATCAGCGGATGTGGCGCTGGTGCTGTTCGAGCCGGCACGCCTCTATTACGACCGCGAGCGCGCCTTGTGGACGCCCGAGCCGGCGCAATTGCCGGAGCTGGCCCGCTGGCTGCGCGCCTGCGGCGTACGCACACTCGCCGTGGTCCAGCCCCACGCGCAAGGGCGCCTGCCGGAAGCGCTCAAGCGTGGCTTGGCCAGCATGGACGAGCACGCGGTGGTGTCTTTGGGCTTCGAGCGAGTGATCTTCGTGCGATCGGCGCAAAAGCCCGCCAAGGGCCGTTTCACCCATCCGGCCGAACGGCTCGCGGCCTGGATGCTGTCGATTGGACGCTTCATGGTGCCGGTCAGCGAGCAGCCGGTGCGCGCCAGCAAGGTGGCCGAGTTGGTCGACCTGGCATTGCGGATGGCGCCGCCCGGCGTGCATGTCGCGGCGCCCGAAACGGTGTGGCGGGCGTCGCAGGGCGATCTGCCGGCGGTCGCCGCGGCCTGGCTGCTCGGCGCTGCCGAAAGTGATCGGCCCGGTCCCGGAGAGAGATCCGGTGAAGAAGGCGCCGGATCCATCGAAGCCGCCCGAGGCAAGCCGGCGGCCTGAGGGTTTTCGAGTGGTTTCGTGCCGACCGTGGGTCCAGAATGGAGGCCGCGTTGTTTGCCATCCGCGGCCCGTCGAAATGCTCCTCTCAACGTCGCCAGCACCCCGCTTCATCCTGCTTGCACAATGATCGGTCTCCGCCACCCATCGACATGCCCCGCAAGCCCCCACTTCCTGCCGCCGCCGCTCTGGGCGGAACCGCCGACGAGATCGAAGCCGCGTTCTACGAGGCCCTGCAACGCGGCGACATCGAAGCGCTCATGGCGTGTTGGTCGGACGATGAAGAGGTGTTCTGCGTGCATCCGGGCGGGCCACGGCTGGTGGGCATCGAAGCCATTCGCGCCGCTTTCGAGATGATGTTCTCGAACAGCGCCATCCGCGCAACGCCGGCCCACGTGCGCCGCGTCGAGTCGCATGGGAGCGCCGTGCACAACGTACTCGAACGCATCGAAGTGCTCACCTCCGAAGGGCCGCGTCACGCCTTCGTGTTGGCCACCAACGCGTATCACAAGACCGCGCAGGGCTGGCGCATGGTCGCGCACCATGCGAGCCCGGGCAGCATGGACGCGCCCGACGACGCGCTCGAAGCGCCCCAGACTTTGCACTGAGGGTGGCGATGGACTACATGGCACCGCGATGGCTGCCGGGCGGCAACCTCCAGACCATCTGGCCGGCGCTCTATGCGCGGCGCATCGAGTCGCCCTTGCCCGCCTATCGCAGGGAGCGCTGGTCCACGCCGGACGGTGACTTCGTCGATGTGGATTTCGTCGATGCCGCTTCAGTTGTCGGCAATGGCGCGCCTCGCCCTCTGCTGGTTCTGTTCCACGGCCTGGAGGGCTCTTCCGCCAGTCACTACGCGCAGGCGTTCGCCGCCTTCGCTCTTCGCCAGGGCTGGAGCTACGCGGTGCCGCACTTTCGCGGATGCAGCGGCGAGATCAACCTGGCGCCGCGCGCCTACCATTCGGGCGACCACGAGGAGATCGGCTGGATCCTCGAGCGCATGCGGCGGCAGCACGACGAGGCGCAGGGCGGGCCGGTGCTCGCCGCGGGCGTCTCGCTGGGCGGCAATGCGCTCATGCGCTGGGCCGAAGAGGCCGGCGAACAGGCTGCACGGCAGGTGAGCGCATTGGCCTCGGTCTCGGCGCCGCTCGACCTGGCCGCCGGCGGCGCGGCCATCGGCCGAGGCTTCAACCGGCTCGTCTACACGCGCATGTTCCTGTCGACCATGAAGCCCAAGGCCCTGGCCAAGCTGGCGCAGCACCCGGGGCTCTTCGACCGCGAGACGCTGATGGCCGCGCGCGACCTGTACGCCTTCGACGATGTCTTCACCGCGCCGCTGCACGGCTTTCGCAATGTGGACGACTACTGGGCGCGGGGCTCGGCCAAGCCCCATCTGCATGCCATCCGGGTGCCCACGCTGGTGGTCAATGCCACCAACGATCCCTTCGTCCCGGCGAGCAGTCTTCCGCGCCAGGCCGAGGTCGGCCGCCACGTCACCCTGTGGCAGCCGGCGCATGGCGGGCATGTGGGCTTTCCCATGGGCCGACCGCCGGGCCATGTGCTGGGGCTGCCGGAGCGGGTCGGCGGCTGGCTGCGCGAAGCTTCGGGCGCCTGAGCCCCCTGGCGTCGGCGGAGGGATGGCCGGGTCCCCGGCCGACAGGCGAGCCGTGCCGAACGGCCGCAGAATGAAGCCATGGACGACATCGTCAAACAAGCACTGGCCAAGTGGCCCAACGTTCCGCATTGCTACGGCTGGCTCGGGCTCGACGCACGCGGCAACTGGTACATGCGGGACGACCGCACTCAGGCCCAGGGGCCGTTCACATCGGCCAAGGGGTCGCTGCTGCGGCACGACAAGCTCATCGACTTCATCCAGCGCAACTACGACCACGATGCGCAGGGGCAGTGGTTTTTCCAGAACGGGCCGCAGCGGGTGTATGTCGAACTCGAGGTGGCGCCGTGGATCTGGCGCTTGGGCGACGATTTTTCGGTGCGATCGCACTCGGGCATCGAAGTCGAGCCGAGTGCCTGTCTGCTTGATGAAGCTGGGCGGCTCTACTTGGTCGCGCCGATCGGCCTGGGGCTGGTGCACACGCAGGACGTGGGCATTGCGGCCGAGGCCATCGAGCAAGGGCGGTGGGTGCCGCAGGATGTGCGCTCCCAGGACTTGCCCGAGCGCTACGGTTTCATGGCGAGCCCCCAGTCCGCGCGCGAAACGACGACTGCGCCGCCGGGCCGGTAAAGACAAAGAGCCCCGATTGGGGCTCTTTGTCGATGAAGGCGGTGTGAGGCTTACTTGGCTGGTGCTGGTGCTGGTGCGGTTCCGGCATCGGCCGGAGCCGCTGCGGCCGGGGCTGCACCTGCACCCGCCGCCGGTGCGGCACCCGCTGCCGGCGCCGCTGCGCCCGCGGGA
>JAHJOG010000256.1 GCA_018820395.1 Gammaproteobacteria bacterium
AACCGTCCCGCCGACGTCGCGCCGCCGCCCCGCAGCACGGCCCCGACGCCGCCCCGTCGCCCGGCCGGATGGTCGGCGCCCGAGGTCCTGGTCGGGCCCGCGGCCTTTTCCGGCGACTACGGGCTCGCCATCGCCACCAGCGATCTGCGCGCCCCGACCGGCGACCGGCGCGCGGTGCCGGCGGGCATGAAGTTCGACGACGGCGCGCTGTGGGTGGCGGACGTGTTCGGCTTTCGCCGCGTCGACGTCGCGACCGGCGCGGTGAGCGACGTGCTGCGCATGCAGCGCGACCCGGATCTCAACTATCCCTTCGCAGTCGGCCTGTCGGCCACGCACTTCGCGCTGACGTCCTGGTTCACCGGCACGGTGCAACTGGTCGAGCGCAAGACGCTCCGGACAACGGCGCTGCTGCGCGGCCTCAAGACGCCGGAAGACGCCGTTCCCATGCCCGACGGCAGCGTGATCTATGCCGAGCTGGGCAGCGGAAGCATCACGCGCGCCGCCGGCCCGAAGCTCGAACGCAAGGAGGTGCTGGCGAGCGGGCTCGGCGGACCGGTGCAGTTGCTTGTCGGCCGCGACGGGGCGCTGTACCTGACCGAGTCGGCCGGGCGGCTGACGCGCCTTCCGCTCGATGCCAGTGCACCGCTGCGCGTGATCGCCGACGACCTCGCGCAGCCCGAAGGCCTGGCGCAGACGCCCTGGGGCAGCATCGTCGTGGCCGAGGCCAACGCGCGGCGCCTGGTCGAGATCGACCCGACGAGCGGCGCCCGGCGCGTGGTGGCCGCCAATCTGCCGATCGGGCTGCGCGGCGCCGCGGGCATGCCGGCGCCCTACGTGCCCACCGGCGTGTCCGTGGGCAGCGATGGGACGATCTACCTGTCGGCCGACCGCGACAACGCGATCTACCGGATCCGCCCGGCCCCCTGAACCCGTCAGTCGACGTTCAGCGGTGCACCTGTAAGCGCCGGAACGCACTGAAGTGGCGGATGGCACGCTGCTTGTCGCCCGCGCGCTCGTAGAGCAGGGCGGCGTTCTGGTGTGCATCGGCCAGGTCGGGCTGCAGCGCGAGGCTGCGTTCGTAGCTCTTCAGCGCTTCGGGCACGCGGCCCAGGTCTTCGAGCGCAACGGCGCGGTTGTAGTGCACCAGCGGATCGTCGGGGCACTGCACCACCGCGCGGTCGTACAGGGCCACGGCTTCTTCGCAGCGCCCGGCCTCGCAGAGCATGTAGCCCAGATTCAGGTAGGCATGCGCGTGGTCGGGTGAGAGTGCGAGCAGATGGCGGTAGGCCTGCTCGGCGGCGGGCGGATCGCTTTCCTCGAGCGCTTCGGCGGTGGCGAACAGCGCGACGAAATCGGTGGGCTCGGGGTCGTTGGGCGAGGCCGGCGTGTCCGGCGAATCCGATGAAGCGGAAGAGGCCGACGAGCGTCGGGCCAGCACACTCACGGAGCCAGCGTCGCCGCTGACGCGCAAGTCCATCAGCAGCTGGCCGGTGTCGGGTTCCCATTCGGCGCCTTCGGCGCGCACCGCGATGCGATTGCCCGCAGCCATGATGCGCAGCCCGGACACCGGCACGTCGGCCGGCAGGTCTTCCTTCAGCCGGCGCAGCGAGCGAAGGATCTGCCGCGTCGGAATGCGCGCCGCCCGCAGTTCATGGGCGGAGCGCAGCAGCACGACATCGCGGAACGAGAAGCGGTAGGCCTTGCCGGGTCCGCGCCCCGGGCTGACGAATCCGAGTTCGACCAGTTCGACGATGGCATGCCGGCTCAGGCCCAGCATCTCGCGCACACCGCGCAGGGTGTAAGGGTGCTCTGCGATCGGCGTCGCCTCGCTCACTTCTTCATTCGTGCGCGCGCGGGCGTGGCGGCCGGCTCGACCGACGCAGGCGCCCGGCGCGCGCCCTTGCGCTGCGGGCTGGTCAGCGGGGTGACCACGTCGTCGGCGGCCGGCTTGGCGGTGCCGCGGCCGGCCGGCTTCGAACTGGCCGCGGTCCGGGCGGGCTTGGCGCTGCCGCCCGCAGAAGACGAGCCCGTCTTGCGTGCCAGGCTGGCGCGCAGCATCTCCGTGAGGTCGATGACGTCGCCACCGCCGGTGGGCACGTCTTCGGGATGGTCCACCGCGACCACCTTGTTGCCCGCGATCTTGGCGTCGATGGCAGCCAGGATGCGCTTCTTCTCCTCGTCCTCGAACAGCGTCGGGTCGTAGGTGTCGGCAGAGATCTGCTCGATGAGCTGCAGCGCCAGCTTGAGTTCGGCGGCCGACGGCGTCATCGGCTCGATGTCGAGGTCGCCGATCGAGCGCACCTCGTCGGCAAACAAGAGCTGCTGCAACACCAGCCCGTCGTCCTGCGCGCGCACCTGCACCACGTATTGCTTGGACTTCCAGGCCCAGCGCGCGAGCGCGCAGCGGCCGCTTTCCTGCATGGCGGCCCGCAGCAGGTGATAGGGCTTGCCGCCGCGCTTGTCGGGCGCCAGAAAGTAGGCCTTGTCGAAATAGATCGGGTCGACCGCCTTCTCGGGAATGAAGGACACGATGTCGATCAGGTGGCTGCCGCCCTCTTCGAGCGCCTTGAGTTCGTCGGGCTGAAAGATCACGTAGCGGTCCTTCTCGAACTCGTAGCCCTTGACCATCTCCGAGCGCGGCACGACGAGCTTCGGATCGGCTTCCGACACGTACTGCTGCTTGACCCGCCCGCCTTCCTTGGTCATGAGGTTGAAGCGCACGGCAGCCGAACTCTCGGTGGCCGAGAAAAGCCGCACCGGAATCGACACCAGTCCGAAGCCGAGCGAAAGCGATGCAATGGAACGAGCCGCCATGTTCAGGACCCACGAAGCTGCAGAAGCGCGAAGACTGCCACTTTTCGACGGCGAAGAGAAGAGGCGGGCATCGCGACTGTCGTTCGCGGCCCATGCGCGGGGAAAGCCCGGTCGCGAGGCGAGTCGTGAACTCGGGGCTTGCTCAGGCGAATCACGGCCTGCCTCAGACTTGTGGATCGAACCGCGTCAAAAGCTCCTCGGCAAGCCCAGGATGTGCTCCGCCACGTAGCTCAGGATCAGGTTGGTCGAGATCGGCGCCACCTGGTAGAGCCGGGTCTCGCGGAACTTGCGCTCGACGTCGTATTCGCAGGCGAAGCCGAAACCGCCGTGGAACTGCAGACAGGCGTTGGCCGCTTCCCACGACGCCTTGGCGGCGAGGTACTTGGCCATGTTGGCCTGTGCGCCGCAGGGTTCGTGCGCGTCGAACAGGCGGCACGCTTCGTAGCGCATGAGGTTGGCCGCCTCGACTTCGATGAAGGCCTCGGCGATCGGAAACTGCACGCCCTGGTTCTGCCCGATCGGCCGCCCGAAGACCACGCGTTCCTTGGTATAGGCGGTGACCTTGTCGATGAACCAGTAGCCGTCGCCGATGCACTCGGCAGCGATCAGCGTGCGCTCGGCGTTGAGGCCGTCCAGGATGTACCGGAAGCCCTGCCCTTCCTCGCCGATGAGGTTGTCGGCCGGGATCTCGAGGTTCTCGAAGAAAAGCTCGTTGGTTTCGTGGTTGACCATGTTGAGGATCGGGCGGACCGTCATGCCCTGGCCGATCGCCTCGCGCAGGTCGACGATGAAGATCGACATGCCCTCGCTCTTCTTCGCGACCTCTGCCAGCGGGGTCGTGCGTGCCAACAGGATCATGAGGTCGGAATGCTGGATGCGAGAGATCCAGACCTTCTGCCCGTTCACCACATAGCGGTCGCCCCGGCGCACGGCCGTGGTCTTGATGCGCGTGGTGTCGGTGCCGGTCGAAGGCTCTGTCACGCCCATCGACTGCAGGCGCAGTTCGCCGCTGGCGATCTTCGGCAGATAGAGACGCTTCTGAGCCTCGGATCCGTGGCGCAGCAAGGTGCCCATGTTGTACATCTGGCCGTGGCAGGCGCCCGAGTTGCCGCCGGCGCGGTTGATCTCTTCCATGATCACCGACGCCTCGGTGAGCCCGAGACCCGAACCGCCGTACTCCTGCGGGATGAGCGCGGCCATCCATCCGGCCTGGGTGAGCGCGTCGACGAACTCGGCCGGGTAGCCGCGTGCCTCGTCGACCTTGCGGAAATACTCGTTCGGGAACTGCGCGCACAGGTCGCGCACGGCATCGCGGATGTCCGGAAAACGGGGCTCGGAAAGGTTCATGGCTTGTGTCCTGCGCCGCGCCGGCGACGGAAGCGGGTGGTCATTCGAATCGCGCAGTGGCCTGCATCAGCAACGCGCCCTGTTCATCTTCCGCCCACAGCGACGCGCTGCCGTCTCGCTGCACGGCATGGCCGCGCACGCGCAGCAACCGGTCGGCGGTAAGCGGGCGGACGGCCTTGAAAGCGAATCCGAGAACCGCGCGGCCGGGGTTCTGCAGCTGCGCCGCCTCGAGCAGCAGCGTGGCGATCAACGGCCCATGCACCACCAGGCCATCGTAGCCCTCGACCTGCGTGACGTACGGATGGTCGTAGTGGATGCGATGGCTGTTGAATGTCAGCGCCGAATAGCGGAACAGCAGGGGTGCGTCCGGGTGGTGCTGCACGGTCCATGCCGCGTCCGAGGGCGGCGTCTGGGGCGGCGCCGATTCGCCCGGCCGGGCGGCTTCGCGATAGACGATGTCCTGCGTGTCGCGCAGCAGCAGGGCGTCGCCGCCGTGGAATTCGTGCACCACCTTCACGAAGACCAGCGCACCGGCCTTGCCCTGCTTGAGGCTGACGTCGGCCACGCGCGATGTCCGCCGCGCCGCCGCGCCGAGCAAAAGCGGCGCCAGGAACTCGACCT